>MWMJ01000016.1:0-26395 GCA_002151525.1 Synechococcus sp. Lanier
CTTCTCAAGCTGGTCTCCGGCATCTTGAGCGACCGTTGGGGCCGCACCAGGCCATGGATCATCGGGGGTTATGGCCTGGCGGGTGTCGCCCGCCCGCTGATCGCATTGGCATCTTGTTGGCCATTGGTAATGCTGCTGCGCTTTGCAGACCGGTTGGGCAAGGGACTACGCAGCTCACCACGCGATGCCTTACTGGCTGCTGCGGTAACCCCAGAGCAAAGGGGTCTTGCCTTCGGGTTGCACAGAGCTATGGACAACGCTGGAGCTGTTGTTGGGCCGCTCATTGCTGCCGGACTGCTGGCGCTGCACCTTTCGCTGCGCCAGATCATCAGCTGGTCTCTGCTGCCGGGGATTGTCTGCACGGCCTTGGCCCTGTTGCTGCGGGAGCCACAACGTTCTGGCAAGTGCCAAACAACAGCTCACAGTGGTGCCCTGGTGGTGGCATCGTCCACTGCCCATAGAAACTCGATCCAATGGCATCCCTCCGCACTGCCTCCAGGCCTGAGAGGTTTTTTGCTGGTGGCGGGTCTGTTCACCCTTGGCAACGCCTCGAACGTGTTTCTCCTGCTCCGTGCCAGCCAACTAGGGGTGAGTGCGGTTCAGATTCCGCTCCTATGGGCTGCACTTTCAGGCGTGGCGATGCTCGGTTCAGCGCCTCTTGCGGGCTGGTCAGACCGCATCGGTCGCCGCCGTCTCCTGGTGGCTGGGTACACAACCTACGGCCTGCTTTATCTGCTGATTGGCCATCTCCAACGCGGAAGCCTGTGGATATGGCCACTGTTCGCTGCCTACGGGCTCTTCCTCTCAGCAACCGAGGGTGTGGAAAAAGCACTCGTGGCCGATCTGGCGCTACCAAGCGAGAGGGGCACAGCTTTTGGCTGGTTCAACCTCGTCACCGGGCTGTCACTGCTGCCTGCATCCCTCATATTTGGGGGACTCATGCAGAGCTATGGCGCTTCTGCGGCCTTCGCGGTGGCGGCTGCTTTCGCCTTGGCTGCTGCGGTGTTACTGGCATTGATGCCAGCGAAGTTGTTATCTCACAAGGTCCTGGCGATAACATAAGTGGGGGCATCGCCCCACAAGTTTTTACTAGTATCAAGAAATAAGCTAAATCTCGCACTTTTTAGATGGAAGCAATATTGGAATTTCCAAAAATTATTGATTCATTTGTAATTACCGCTCCCAAATGGATGCGCTGATAATAGCCAATTGCAAATAATGCTTAATAAAGCCATAATAAGCCAAAGAATATGATTTATTGATATATTTAGTTTAGTCTTCTGCAGCTCAAGCAATGACGCATCGCTTTTCTTTGTCTCAAATTTGCGTTTCGTCATTCATCTCAGTTTTAGCACTACAACCCTCGGCGTTGTTTTCGCAATCTGCCACCATAGATCGCGTAGGGTGTGGATCTGGATGCATTCAGACAATCAAACAGATTGGGCCAGTGAGCAGCACTACATAGCCAAGGCCATCGGTTCAAATCCGTTAGCCGGCTTAAAAAAAACAACTAAATAAATTGAGCTCGCATTCTAGAATCAACTGCGACGGCTATGATATCTACCAAGAACCAATGCGATTAATATAGCAACATATAATTGGCCACCCAATGTGATCAACAATGCTCCAATCTGAGCCAATGGATAGTCTTGATTAACAACAGAACTTCCTAAAGTTGTGAGGTAACCAAAAGCAGCAATATTCAAAATAGCTGTGGGATTTTGAGGCAGAGGAACGAAAGCAACGGGTTGAAAATAAAAAATAGTGTTAAGTAAAACACCTCCAACAAAGCCGAGCATAAGGTATCCAGCACCAGCACCCATTACCACAGATGAGGTTACAAAAGGCTCACGAATCAAAGCCTTAATTATTCTAATTAATAATAATCCAAAGAAAAAGAACCAAAGCGCGAAACGAAGAAGACTAAGCGCCGGCTGATTAGGAGCAAAAAAACCGTCTGCATAAGAAAGGGTATATCTCAAATCAAAAATAAACCATATAAATTCCACAACAAAAGAAAAAGATCCTAGAAAATACATAAAACGCCTCCCTTTTCTAAGGTTGGAAACCTTACTCAAAAAGAAAAGAACATATAATTCTAAAACCAATGCTGAAGCACTCAAAACAAGTGGATAACTAAAGCCAAGGGGTATGATGCATATAATAAAAACCTCTAAGAATAGAAGATAGCGATAGGCCACATGGCGCTTTCGGATTCGATTGATATCCCAAAAATGCCGACCCATACAGCAATAACACAAGGTACATATTATAGTAAACATGTACAGGCAGAATAGCCAAAAATGACTGAAAACCTAATCCTAATAAGCTCAGATGATCCAATCCAGGCCTCGCTGCTAACCGAAGCCTTAACCAAACTACATAACACGGGGGATCCAATTGATCTCACAGGAGAGGGCTTGATCAAAACAAGCAAAATTTTTAATGTAATTGATCAGCTAGATGGCCTCTGGCCGCAACTGCAAGAAAAAATATATCCATGGCTTAATATACTTAAATTAGACCATCAAATAATTCAACAGCCCCCCCTTCTTCCAGGGCTTGAGGACTGCCTTAAGGCCCTCTATTTAATAAATGAACTAGAGGAGAATCCAAACCAAACAATTATATGCGTTCTGCCGCCACCAGCACAGGCGCAAAGGTTCCTGCTCGGTATTATCAACGCACCAGGTATAATTGAGCAGTTATATATACCATTAATCGCAAGAATTAGTGAACTAAAAGACAAGCTCAGCAGCTTTGAAGGATTATTAAATCTTAAAATACCAAGCAATATCAGCGAGCCATTAGCTAAAAATCTACGCGAAAAAATAACTAAATTTGCTAGCATGCTGCAATGCAACAACAGCTGCGAATGCTACCTGGCAATTCAAAATAATAGTTTACTAAATGAACGCATATCAGGATTTTATTTTTGTGGTATTCAAGTAAACAAGATATGGGTAAACAGTAGCATGCCAGCAGAGGAAATAGATACTCTTAAGCAAAAACTTGCGCCAAGCAATATTCTTGCAACAAGTAGAGCCGAGGATTTTATAAAATGCGCCAGCGAATGGTTAGAACTAAAACCACAAAAAGAAGCCAATATTTTAATATCTAATGATCCTAATGGCGTTCATGTTGTTAGCTTTTTAATGCCCCTAATAAACAAAAGTACACTGCAGGTGCAAAGATGCGGAAGCTCTCTTCTAATACGTTCTGGCCATCTAAAACGCAGCTACGCATTAGCGGATAACTTACTTGGTTTAGAGAGTTGCGGTGCACGCTTAGAAGATCGACGCCTAGAAGTACGCTTTCGCTGATTCCACCAACCATGCAAATGGTTATTTTTCATATGATTATAATTAGACAAATTGTTGAGTTCAACAAGCAGCATGGGAATATCTGCAAGCAAAACCGCCAAGATAGGATCAAGCAATAACAATAAACTAAGCAATAATGCTGCAGAGTGGGGAAACAATATCAAATAAAAATTAACCCGATTAGCCGCAGCCACATCCATAGCTACTGCGGTGCAATCTACCAAACGGTCTAAACGGTTTGCCGGCAAAACAATATCAGCCATCTCGATAGGTAAGGAAAAACTACCATCGCTTACTGCTAAGGCAATATCAGCCTCAGCAAATGCTCCACTATCAATAAGTGCAGAGCCCAGATAAGCAACAGGACCAGATTTACGATCAAATGATCTAATTAATTCCATGCGGCCAACAAGATCAATCGAAGGGTGAATATTTTCTGAGGGCAGGTGAAGCTGCCTTGCAATTCCATCTAAAATATCCCCATGCCACGTGCTAACCAAATGCAAAATCCATCCATTTCGCTTTAATCTACGCAAGGAGCGCAAAACATTCTGATCTAACTTATCTTCAAATAGCAAACCGCCAACTACATTTCCATCCACAACCACAAACAACCAGTGACGGCCAGCTTGTTGGGGCATAGAAATAGGTCTTGGGATCCCTAGATGATGTAATAAAAAGCCCCCTCCTAAATACATATTTAATCCACACACCACACCCTTGAGCCCGCAACCCCCAACAGCCTTAATAGATTCAACATGCCTGGGCTCAAGATCATTCTCTTTCAAAAGCAGTTGCAGTGGGAACAAAGGAATAGAATCTGGGTTACTAAAAACGCGAAACCCGGCTACAATTTCAATTAAGCTATTAACTGAATAATCAGAATCAAGGCTATGCATAACTAAAATTGAACGATTGATTCCAAAACAAATTGCCCCTTCAGAAACCACAAGAACCTTACAATTAGCCAAGCGATCAAGCACATTGCCCCTGCGTAATGAAACTCCCCATTCAGACATAAGCTGCCTCACTCCCCGATAGGCGATGGAAGCACTTAATTGCCAGTCATTCATTGGATCAAATTGCATCAAACCAGCAGCCGCATGACTACGGCCAAGCCCTAAGGCAATAAGACCACTGCCTAACACAAAAGGTAATAGTTTCTTGTGTAAGCTTTTAGCTTTCTCGATTCCCAAAGGTGCAGGATGGTGTTGTGAAAGATTAAAAAGCTGATGATAAATAGGTTGATCAGTGAGGCTTTGAGTGAGCTTAAATACAAGTTCACCATCAACCAACTGAACACCTAATGGAAGTGGTTGAAATCCTTGCACAGGAATTAGGGCTGAATCACCATCCAATAAACTCTTACAAACCATTCCAGAACCGCACACCACATAACCATTTAGAGGTACAACCATACCGCTTTTAAGTAAAAGCCTGTCGCCAATTCTTAATTCATCCAGTCGTTTGCTGCCAGCTTGAGGAGCCGCTAAGGGGAAAAGGGCTTGCCGCTGCCACGATTCCATGGCTGCGCACAACTCCTCTCCATAATTAGAGCTGCTACTAATTCGTCCTTGAATTGCCTTATTCCCATTATCTAAAGCGATTTCTGTAGCGAATCCACTAATTTCGCCACGTGCTATTAAGCTCACTAACCACACCAAATCCAATGATTCTGTTGGTAATTTACCGTGGCTAAGGTCGGTCTTGATATTAACCAGAAGCGGCAATAACAAAGGAGGTAGAAATAGTATTCCAATCGGAAAGAGCCACGCCTCAAACAGAAAAAATTGACTAATTAGAAGAATTAAAGCAAGAAGCAACCTAAAGAAAGGTCCCCGATCAGCGGCAAGCTCAATAAATGTATCAGAGTATTCATTACGGCGCTTTGAGTGGGCAAGATTAATTAAATTTTGCACCTCGTTGTAGCGCCAACAAGCACCTTCTACATGCACTAGAACTATTGATCGTGCTTTATCATTTACATGCAAATAATCCAATTGAGGCAGACCAGCAGCCGCCAATTGCAAATCAACATAATTATTAGATTTAGCTGATAAGTCGTTAATGCATATCCGCAATCTCCCTGGGATTGCAGAACGAACAATCCAATTTGAACCGGTGGGAGAATCAAATCTATCGCCCACTTGTAAAACAGGATTCATGGGCGTTTAGGGCGCAGAGCCAGCGCTATTAGAAAAAAAGGAGTGCCCGGCAACACAGGTAAAGCCCAACCCAGTATTGCTAAAATCATTAGTGCGTGTATCAATCGATCACGCCAACTAGCAACATGATCTACTGGATTATTAATTAACTTTGCAATATCAGAAACTAAATTAGGATCTAAAGGATAGGTTCCATTGCCAATTATAAGCCCTTGTCCTAAGCCCCATAAACGTAATGGCAAATCTGGATATGCACTTGATAGTTCCGTTTGAATGCCGAAGGCTTGATGCATTTGCAGTGCTGGCTTAAACCTTAAGCGAAGCCGATAGGGAAGGCTATGGGCTACTTCAATGCAAATCATTGCAAATTATTAGCTGTAGATTGACTAGAAAAAACATTTGAATCTGTTTGGTATAACCACAATAGATTCTCTGGGTCTATTGTGGCACTCCAACTAGAAAAATCAGGTTTACATCTCCTTGCTACTAATTTTTGGGAAGATACCCCTAATCTTGAGGATAATTGCTTAAGATCAAGTTTTTGAGAATTTAATTTGGGAGGAACTGATTTTTGAACAATTTCCCTGTTCTGTGGCACAAATGCCTTGGAAGAAGCGGTGAAGCGCAAAGGGCGAAGGGCATTAAGGGCAGCGAATATACAACTGCCATTATTGATAAAAATTGCAAGCAAAGGTGGAATCGGCAAAAGAACGCCAATCAATAAAGCGATGAGGTTGGGGACTCCAACAATTGCAATATTTTGTTTAACAACGGAGAAGCTAAATCTTGCCAATTCATAGGCCTCGAGTAATTGAATAATCTTCCCACCAGAAAGCACAATTTCAGCAGTTTCTTTTGCTATATCACTACCATGATGAAAGGAAACAGCTACATCTGCGTAAGCAAGAGCTGCTGAATCATTCAAACCATCTCCAACAAAGGCAACTCGATGCCCCTCAGCCTTTAAACGACGCACAACATCTGCCTTTACATCTGGAAGCGCTTCCGCATGTATTTGCGCACGGTTCAGTCCCAATTGCATTCCAACTTGCAATGCAACTGCCTCAGCATCACCTGTTAATAAGTGGCTTTGTATCCCCCTTGCCATTAAAGATTCAACTAACTGCAAGGAATCAGGTCTTAAGGAATCAGCAACATAAATAACTCCAGCTAAGCGACCATCTACGGCAACAATAATCTGACTTGCCACACGAAGATGGGATTCAGTATTGAAAGGTGGCGGATCTATCCCCTCATCCCTCAATAAACGACGGTTACCAACTAACAAACTTCGGCCTGCTTGAATTGCACATACACCACGGCCAATTTCACAGCGCCACTGATCTATTGGAAGAAGGCTTAATTTATGCTGTTCGGCAGCATTAGTAATTGCAAGAGCGATTGGATGGTTTAAACCCTGCTCAGCGCTTGCTGCCAGTTGCAATAAATCAAACTCGCTGAAAAGATCGTCAAGAACTTCTATATGAAGCAATTCGGGTTCACCTGTTGTTAACGTACCAGTTTTATCAAAAACAACCACATCTACATCTGCCAAAGCCTCCAGTGCTCTGCCGCTGCGAATCAAAATTCCTTGAGAAGCAGCACGATTTAAGGAAGCTAAGATGGCGGTTGGGACAGAAACTCTTAGTCCCGTTCCTAAATCAAGCATTAACAATGACGCCGCTTGGGACAAACTGCCAAATAAGCCAAAGCTAAGTGCCGATAGAGCGAGAGTTGGTAAAACAAACTGATCTGCAACCTTGGCGGCATAATTTCCTACACGGCTATCGCACACCGGCGCATCTTGAAGCAACTGGGCAATTTGCCCTGCTTTAGTGTGATCACCAACAGCAATGGTTGAAACCTCAATAGAACCTTCGAGAAGCATTGATGAAGCCAATACTTCATCACCTGGTTCAACATATCTAGGAACAGATTCACCCGTTAAACTACGCACATCTAAACTTGATTGACCAATTAATACAGTGCCGTCAATGGGAACTTGATCCCCAGCGAATAGGAGCACAATATCGCCAACTATTACATCGGCTAAGCGCAAACTAAGGATTTGCACACCGCGACGAACTTTAACTTCACGATTTAAATCAGCCTTCAAAGATCGGCTAGATGAGTAGGCAACCCTTGCTGTTGCATCCCTTATAGATTCACCACCTTCTATCATTGATAACATTAAGGCAGGACCAAACAAGAAGCCTTCAAAGCTATGAAGAACTACTGCTAAGGCATCTAACACGTCTACGTTTAGTCTTTTTCGGTCCCACAAACTAATGCGAGCTCGATCAAAACATCTGCCACCCGCCAAAAGAACAATCAATAATAATGGAAAAAATGGCAGCTCAAATGGTATGGAAAAGGTTGTTAAGGCTAAGGCAAATAATGGCAGCCTTAGTCTGGGCGGCAAAAGATCTAAACGAGCGCTGGCTAGGGCTGCGGCTATTTCAGCTTGGGTCCCATCGGCAACCAGTGGCGCAAGTTCAACATTATCTTGCTCAATATTATCTTGATCAATATTGTGAAAAACAGATTTATTAATCATATCAGCATGAATCTTGCTGAGAGCAATATTTTGAATTTCCAACCAAGAACAACAGTCAACATTAATATCTAAACTAACAACTAATGAGGCTGCTGCCCCATTTAAACGATAGCTCTCAACAGATTGCCAATGCTCAAAAAGCAATGGCAACGAATTGATAAAATCCCTATTAACTGAAAATCGACAACGACGATCAACCCTATGGACTAAAACCAAGGGATTCTGAATAGTAGATTTCATTTAAACTGCCAGGTGGTTATAAATAAAATCAACCCTCAACCGTAACTTCAGTAACTTTTTCAACGGCAGAACTACCATTTGATTTAGAGCGCTCTTGCGCTAGATCGGCTTTAGCTTCCGCTACTAAATCGCCAAAGCTTTCACCAAGTTCAGCAACATTATGGACAACGGCAGATGTAGCCTCTGATACCTTATCTACAACAATCACTCCAACCTTCAAACCACGCTTAGTTAAGTCGCGGCCTGTTTCCGCCATGTTGCGTGAAAGCTTGCTGCCACCAGTAACTGCCGATACAGCAGGAGCTAAGGCCATCAAGCCAGCCCCGATTCCGAAAGCAACTAAAACCTCGAGTTCGAACACAGGAATGATGGAGAATTTTTCATAGTATAATGGTATAAATTCTTAAATTCAGTTTAAGCAATCTCCGTGTCGACAAGGGAACACAATGAGCCTATCGGTATATTTGTACTACAGCATATGCTGCCAAAGCGAATACGCCTAAAACTCATACACGGCAGTTATAAAAATGTGATTGAGGTTGCAAGCAGCCTCGGGGGCCATTGGCATGGTGCAAGCCGTTCTTTAATTGTTTTAAATCCGCCTACACTCAGCCAGGTATCGGCAAATTTATACAACCAGGGTTGGTGGCTGCAAGCTCCCCATCCACTACTGGTAGCAAACCCAAAAACAAACCCCTGGGAACAAATAGGCTTGGAAATAGGAGCGAGTTTAATTGGCGCTTCAGTGGGGGGAGCACTTGGCCAAAGCTTTGGTTTTTTTATTGCTGGCCCCCCTGGGGCAGCCACAGGCTCATTTCTTGGTTTGGTAATTGGGGCCGTTGCCGCCACAGAAAGCCTTGATAATTTCCAACGAAAAAGTGATCTAAACACGGAACTTAATAGCGCTAAAACCCGAGTGAGCTCAAGGCTGGCCAGCCGCCTTGGCGAAGAGGCCGGAGCAATGGCAGGCCTAAGAATTGGGGGGTTAATTGCAGGACCCTTAGGTGCAAGCACCGGAGCATTAATTGGCACATTACTTTTAGGCCAAATTGGAGAAGATGCTGCCCTCCATCGCAGCGAGCAGTGGCGAAATCCTTTGCAATGGTTAACTCAAACTGGCAGAAGCGCCGCAGGAGAAGCCGCAAGTCAAAATCTCTTCGGGCTTTTAGGGGGCGCCATACTGCAAAACCCTGGCAGGAAAGCAGGGGAAAAACTTGGCTTATATCTTGGCCGCCGTATCAACTGGCAAAACCTCAAGCCTCTAACAAATTAAGAATTTACCATTAAATTAGCAATTACAGACAAAATAAGTGTGTAAAACATAAACGAGCTAAGGGCCTGAATCATTACAATTTTGCGCATTCGGGAAGACTCTATGTTAACATCACTCATGGCAAATGTTAGCGCCACAACGTTCGCAACATATAGGAAATCAGTAAACACAGGTTCGTTATCTCCTGGAAAAATAAGCTCTTGAGGACCCTGATCTTCATCGCCCACTTGATCGAGCTGATTGCCCCTATAAAAGATCTTTGCGTAATATGTTGCAAATGAAAGTTGCAATTGAAGCCAACAAAGCATTACACCAAAAAAATAAAGAAATAGCATCAGCGACCTTAGATCAGACTTCGCCTGAGACAGATCGTGAAATGACAAGCTAAGGAATAGTGCCGCAATTGCGATAGTAATCAAAGATCGTTTTAGCAGCCGTCCCTTGCGCAGGTCTGCAGATAAAAATAAATTCATTGTTTGAGCTGCAGATAGGCGTAAGCCATAGGGCAAAACAAGCAAAAGATCAACGATCAATGCAAACATTAATGAGCCTAAAACCCAAAAATCTCTCAAAAAAATTGAAAACACTACTCCACCAAGAGCTCCTGCCAGAACAGCTCTTTGTGGACGTCTTGGCTCTAGGAATGGTGAATTCCGATAAATTTCAGACAAGTTATCCATTTAGCAATCGTTCTTATCAGATATTGAATCCACTTGCCAGCCAGTTCTATGTCCCGGCTGCTGTTGTTTGCGAAATCTCAATCCGTAACGATCAAAATAAGCACCATTTGCGTCCCGCTCACGGGCGGCCACCCTTCGCAAACCCAAAAGGGCAGCCAATTCACCAGATTCCAAACAAATACCGCGATCCGCACATAACAACAGCAGGTCTAAGCGCTCGCGAAGCAATCGCAGTTGGGCAAATTGAGTGGCCTCATTCCAGCCAGGGGAGCCATCGTTTGCAGTGGGCTCAACTTTAACAACAGTAAGAGCACCATTAATTTCATCCGGATTAACAGCTTCTGATGTTGGATCAGGCTTGATTCCTATTACCGCATCCCTACTTACATAAGTGCGAAGCCCTTTGTGCACAGTTTCGATCTTGTGCTTTCGCAGTAGTAAGAGCAATTCAGATCTTTCCAAACCAAGCTCCTCCTCCAAATTACGCAAAGGCACCAAGCTCATGGAATCGGCCATGGGATCAAGTAAAGAGCAGGTTAATCAAGCGGAATGGTTTCATTTCCACTAAATGGTTTCATATTAGTTACAACTCTTCCCAATTTACGATAAAGCTCATCACGCCATATAAATAGTTGTTCAAAGCTAGCTTGGTCGGCGATGCCCATCACACCGCGGGAAGCCAACTGAACACCAGCAACGGCTGGAAAACGCAAAAGATAGAGTTGTGCAGCTACAGCGATATCGGCAAGGCTCGGTTCCTCACCTAGCAAGTAAGGCTGGGCATGCAAAATCACCATCAGTTGTTCAAGGCAAGCAATTAAACCCTGGCGTTCGGGTTGCAACATCAAACCCACTCCATTCATCCAAGCAGAAGGCACCAGGCCAACAAGATTTTTCAGAGAATCAGGTGTTTTTTCTGGAAGCAGGGCACTACGGAGGGCAGGATCATCCACCGCGCCCTGCACAAGCGCCAACCGAGCTGCGCTGGCCAAGGCAGTGTCGGCCCAATCTTCGAGTAGAAGCACCTGTGCCTTTAGCAGTGGATCTTTGGGTATAAGTGCTGGTTCTGGGGCAAACGCCTCCAGGTGAAGTGAAATGGCAGTGGAATCAGCAATCCATTCATTGCCGGTTTGCAGAACAGGCACCTGGCGCTGGCCGCTTTTTCGAAAAAGTTCCCATTGGCCGATACCAGGCAGCACCTCCACCACGGAATACGAAATCGCTTTGGCCGCCAGCACCAGGCGCACCTTCTCGCAAAAGGAGGAGTGGCGAAACTGATAAAGCTGCATCGGTATTAAACAGAACTGCACCCATGATGCTGGTTCAAAACGATTAACGGAGCCTGTGGCATAGGGCAGAATGCCCCTATCTGCATAACTGCCATGCTGCGGCCTTGGTTCCTGCTTTTTAACGCACCTGCCCTAATGCTTTTACTGGCTGGGCCGTTTGGCAGCTTTCAACAAAATGCCCTTGCTTCAGAACAAAGCTTCAGGGCTATTGCTGCCTTGCCGGCTGCAAAACCCACGGCAGCTACGAAGTTATCCGATCAAGCCGCAAGGGATGCAACCGATGCAATTCTCAGCGCCATCCAACAAAGGGATGCAAACAAGCGTTTTAGTCAATTTGCCGATGAACTAAAGCAAACCAGCAGCCCCTCCATGGTTCAATCCACCTTGCAGAGCCTGCCGGAGTTGATTAGCTGGCAAATTACAAAGGTGAACAGCGGCCTACGCAATAGCACCGTAAGTGCAAACTTAAACACTTCATCAGGCAGCCAAGCCATAACCCTGGTGCTAAACAACAAGGGCTTACTGGTAGCTCAATTATTTGATTCAAAAAACCAAGCAGCTACAAATGTGGCAAAGGAGTTTGTTAAAGCGATCAGCCAAGGTCAATTCATCACAGCGCGCAGTTACCTAAGCCTTGATTTCCAAAAAGAACTGCCCCCAGCTGCTTTGCAAAGAAAATGGCAGGAGCTGCAAAGGGAAACTGGTAATTTCCAGAGAATCCTCAATGTAACCGAAGCAGAAAACACCGCCACCAGCAGATTGGTGCTGGTGGAAACAAGCTTCAATCGTTTGAGCGATAGCCTTTTCATTATTTTGAATGCCAACAACCAGATCATTGGGGTTGATTTCCCAACCGATGCCCAACCAAAACCAGTGCGTTGAAATCAACCACTAAAAATTTCCGAATAGTGGACACTTGCTAAATAATTGATACCATCGTGTGAGTTCATTCTAATTTCATGCTCACCGGACCCGACCTTCTTGCCAAAGTTAAAGAATTCAGCGATGGCTCTAAGTCTGAGCTAGTTAAAGCCTGCGGCTACGTAAGCTCCAAAAAAGACGGTTCCGACCGCCTCAATTTCACCGCCTTTTATGAGGCGCTACTAGAAGCTAAAGGTGTTGAGATCGGTTCCGGTGCCGTTGGCAAAGGTGGCCGCAAACTCAGCTACATCGCAACGGTGCAAGGCAACGGCAACCTCCTAATTGGTAAGGCCTACACCGCCCTACTCAATCTTCAACCCGGCGACGAATTTGAAATCAAATTGGGTCGTAAGCAGATCCGCCTGGTGCCAGTTGGCGGCAGCGATGAAGATGGCGAAGATTGAGGCTAAGGCCTAGCCTGCACAAATCATTGTTAGCAAACTCCCCCAATGGGGGAGTTTTTTTGTTTCTTTTCCAGCTTCAAACCCTTGTCATAGGTGCCATGTTGCGCACAATGCAGCTATCCAGCTCAATTCGCAATGAAAACTTCTCGCTTGAGCCTATGGGTGAGATTATTTCGCTCAGGCAGTGCCATTGATCGCCCCCAACGCTACCGCCAACCCAATGATGAATTGATGCGTTTAAACCGCCAATACAACAATGTGGGCACTCGGATCATGGAGGGTCGCCAACAGTTAAGCCGCCGCTCAATAAGCACCGAATTCGCAAGCGAGCGCTTTGATGAAGCTGCCTAAAACCAAATGGCAGCAAAACCAAATAAAAGGAAAAGCACACCACTTAGCTGATAAAGGAGTTTGTCGTTAATCCGGCCTTTAATCCAGCCTCCAGCACTAACAGCAATCCAAGTAACAAAAGCATGGCCCCCTAAGGTTCCAGCCAGCAATGCTTGAAAACCAAAACCTGGGGCAGTGGCTAGCACAATCGTGGCGATTTGGGTGCGATCACCTAGTTCAGCAATAAATACAAGCAAAAACGCCTCCCAGATAACAAGCCAAGGGCTATTTATTTTTTGATTGCTTTCCGCTTTAGCTACAGCCAGAGCTGCTTCATGGGTTTGATCCTCAGCGCCATTGGCATCGATTAATAATTTCACCCCAAACCCGATAAATAAAACTACTGCCAGCCATTTCAACAACATTTGGGGCAACAAGCCCCTAAACCCAAAGCCAAGGGCCAGTGAAATTAGGCTCACCAACACTAGAGCGGCAAAAGCACCGATAAAAACCCAGCGGGGCCTGTGGCGAGCCGCCAAGATTAAGGCCATGAAGAAGGTTTTATCGCCCAGTTCGGCAAGGGTGATTGCGGTGAAACTGGAACCGAACGCAGCTAGGGCTGATTCAGTCAAAAATGCTATGGGCATCTAGTTAGATTGGCCTGAATTGATACAGGTGATCGCTAAAAACGATAAAGTATTTAGCATTAGTGGTTTTGGCTTTCTCGAAACCACAAACTCACACCAAAACCATCCTGACTACCCCAGTTCTAGAGCAGATACGCAAGCGGGATTTTTCTTTGCGGCCCTTTCTGCAGCGCAGCAATAAAAGGGCTTTCCTTCAAATTGCCTCAACCCTGCTACCAATTGCAGGTTTATGGCTGCTGCTGCCAAAGGCTTTCGCTATTTCGCCGCTACTTGTGGCGCCCATTTTAGTTTTATTAATACTATTTTCATCCCGTTGTTTTTCATTGATGCACGATTGCGGGCATCAATCCCTATTTCGCAGCAATATACTTAATCACATTGTGGGATTTATATTGGGGGTAATAAATGCAATTCCGCAACATCCCTGGTCCCGCGGCCATGCATATCACCACCGCCACAACGGCAATTGGGATCTCTACCGCGGCCCATCCGCCCTAATCACCTCTGCTGAATACGCAAACTACTCGCCCTGGAGAAAGCGCTTCTATCAATTTCTGCGCCATCCATTAATGTTATTTCCGGGTGGATTTTTTTACTTGATCATTAAGCCAAGAGCAGCGCTTATTTTAGGTTCACTAGATTTTGCAATTGATTCCCTTCGCCACATAAGCAACAATGGTTTTTCTAAATGGCAACTATTAATTAGCAAGCACCGCAGCCGCCATTGGTATACAGCTTCCGAGTTCTGGCATATTTTAGGAAATAATATTTGCGTTGTTGCCACATGGTTTTTAATGGGAAGCTGGCTGGGGCTTGGCTTGTTTTGGGTTAGCTACAGCATTGTGATGACAACTTCTGCCGCCATTATGATCTGTTTCTTTTTTGTGCAACACAACTTTGAAGGATCCTATGCCCACACCACTAACGATTGGGATTCTTTCAAAGGAGATATTGAAGGCAGCAGCTTCCTTAAAATGAATAGAATTTTTAATTGGTTCTCAGCTGATATTGGCTACCACAATGTTCATCATCTATGCGAGGGAATACCTAACTACAACCTCCGCGCCTGCCACGAAGCGAATGCTGGATTACTTAAAAATGTAAAAGTTTTAAATTTAGTTGATATTCCAAGCTGTTTTAATTTAATTCTCTGGGATCGGGATAAACAACAACTTGCAACTATTCCTTGATTATAAATACTTCAGCAACCAACAGATAAAACCTGCAACCAACAACCAGCTGGCGCCAGTTTTTCCACCACCATCGGAGTGCTTTGGCCCTTGAGCATATTCAAGGCAAAAAGCTCAGCTGCTTGGCGGTTATCAAAACAAGCACTTTTTATTTCATCTGGCACCACCTGCTCCTTAGCCACTAGGGGCCGTACTCGATAGTAGGTTTTGCGGGCAGCTAATTCCATGGCTTTAATCTGAGTCCTGCGGGACCAAGTGAGGCCAAACAGCAGATAGTGTGCAGAATTCAGCAGTTTTTAAAGGCCAATTAGCTTTAGAACTAGCTGGGTATTAGGGATTTAGGCCATGTCTAAAGCGCAATTGCAGGCCTTCATCACTAAGGTAAACGCCAATCCAGCCCTCAAAAGCCGCCTAGAGGGCCCAATCGACCCCAAGGCGGTAGTAGCCCTTGCCCTCGAGGAGGGTCACAGCTTCTCTGAGGCCACCTGGAGCAGGCACCTGAGGGCGTAGATACCATTCTTCTAGGATGGAGATTAAGCCATCATTTGCTCAAGGTAGCGATCAGGAGTTGGCTGTTGGCAATCTGGGATACCTGAAGAATTCCACCAAATACAATTTTAGCATTGAATCCCAAGGTCCTTCTCTAATGCGCACATAATGATCTAATCTAACTTTAAACAAAAAATTTTCCATGCGCCCTTTGAGTAAAAACTTTCAAAGCAGCTTCAGGAGCAGCTTCGAAAAAAGGTTTGAAGTGTTGATATGGCGCTTTCGCTTGGTGAGCATATTGCCAGTTTTAATGAGTTTACTTGGCAGTGTTGGTTGTTTCATTCTGGGTACAGCGGAAGAGCTAAAGGCTTTTTCAGGAATGCTAAAAAGCCTCGACCACAGCAGTTCAACAAAACTGATAGGTACCATGATTGGTGGCATTGATTATTATGTTATTGGTATTGCGCTTTTGATATTTGGCTATGGCATCTATGAGCTTGTAGTTTCAGATATCGATCCCCGCGATGAATCAATTCCAGAGCGGCGCAGAAACCTATTAAATATAACCTCACTAGAAAGCTTAAAACAGAAGCTCAGCAATGTAATAGTTGTGGCTTTGATAGTTTCAGCTTTCAAAGCAATGATCAGCTTTAAAATAAGTTCAATGCTTGAACTACTACAATTTTGCGGCGGTGTAACACTATTAGCCGTAAGCGCCTGGCTGATAGGCCGCAGCCACAGTGATTAATCGCTAAACACTTATTAACTTTCATTTTTAGCTAGCAGTAACCAAATTAATAGCAATGGGGCAACCCAGGCAAAAGCATTGAGGCTTAGTAAAGGCTCGAGCGCAAGCACAATTGGTTTAATCAGCCAATCAAAAATACTCAAAATTAAACCCACTAAAAGCAGCAACCAGCCCATCAGCTCTGCTCCGATCTTCCTATTTCTGCAATATTGATGCGCAAATTGCCTTGGCGCAATATTTGCCAACAACTGCCATTTTCTCCCTGGTGCCAACCCACAACTGTGCTGGCCTTTCCCGAACCCATCGGCCACGGCAGTGGTGCCAATAAAGCAAGGCTGGGAAAGTTTCTAGCAATCTCCTCTGGGCTTGTGCAGGCCGGCTGCCCCGAGCGATTAACGCTGGTGGTGGCAAGGGGGCCAGTGCAGCGCAACAACTGCAACGCCATCGGGCACGCCGGTATACGAAGCCCAAGGCTGCTTCCACCGGGATTGAGGGCCTCCACCACAGCCCCCTTAGCAGGCAACACCAAGGTGAGCCCACCCGGCCAGCCCTGATTTGCCAACTGCTCCCAACCCTGAGGCGGCGGCATACCCAGGGCTGCCAGCAATTCATCCCGCCCAGCAGCCATCAAAATCAGAGGCTTATTTGCCGACCTTTGCTTTATTTGCCAAAGCTCTGCTGCCCATGCGGGTGCCATTGCTAAAGCCGGCAAGGTATCGGTGGGAAAAGCTGCGGGGTGGCCTGCCCTTAAAAGCGCACCTAAATCTGCGCAAGCCAATGGGGCCGTTGGCAAATCGGCTGGCGTCATCAACTTCCCCCAGGTGCTCGAGCAATAGCAAATCGCAATTTTCCCTCTAGATCCTTGGCAGCATCTAAATCAATCAGTCCGGCTGCTTGAAGTAATCGGGCAACATCATTTGCTTGATTATGATGATGTTCAATTAATAACCATCCCCCCGGAACTAATACATGCGGCGCCATTGAGCAAATAGATCTAATCGCATCTAAACCATCTATCCCACCATCTAAGGCAAGCCGTGGTTCGTTATTAAGTACCAATGGTTCCAAATTATCCACCACTCCACTGGGAATATAAGGGGGGTTGCTTATTAATAATTGCCAGTTGTTTGGCAGCCCAAGCAGGGGGTCGAGCCAATTGCCCTGCAACCAAGTAATTGCCTGCTCCACCCCATGGGCGCGGGCATTGGCCTGGGCCAAATTCAAGCTTTGCGCGCTGATGTCGATGGCCCAACCTTGGCTTTGGGGCCAAGCCCGAGCCAAAGCAACTGCTATGCAGCCACTGCCACAACCCAAATCAAGCCAAGGCTCTAGGCAGCAGCCCTGCTTAATTGCCAAATCAAGGGCTATTTCAACCAATAATTCAGTTTCCTGGCGCGGGATTAAAACAGTTTCATTCACCTGCAATTCCATGTCGCGCCAGGGACAACGACCCACTAAATACTGCAAAGGCACCTGCTTGTTGATGTGCTCCTCCCATAAACCAGCCAGCAATTGCAATGGTTGAGCAAGCGTTACCGGTTCCTCTGGATAAAGCCAACTGGCCTGCAGCGTTTGCCATGGCACTTCACCTTCCATTTCCAGCAGCCAATCCAAACTGGCTCTAGGGCCAGGATTTATGCGCAGCTGCTCCCTGCGCCAAGCTCTTAGTTGTTCGCCGCTAATGGTGAGCATTAACAACTAAGTAATCAAAAAACCATTCTGTCGTGGGCGCCAACGCAAGCCAGGGGCTGCCTCCACCAGCCCGGCAAGTTCCAGCTGCAATAAGCGTTCAGCCAGCTTTGGCAATGGTTTATCCAGGGTTTGAGCAAGTTGCTCCAAGCTGGCGCCAGCACCTAGGGCCTCCAACACTGGATCCATCGAGGTTTCAGTGGTGCGGGCCATTGAACTAGCTACGGCCAGTGGCCCTTGACCCAGGCTCGTGAGCAGATCGGCAGGATCGAGCAATGGCGATGCCCCTTGGGTCAAAAGGGAGTTGCTGCCTTTAGCTGAATTTCGATTGGTGTCGGCAGGCACCACCCAAAGGGGCAACTGTTGGGCCCAGGCCAATCGGGCCCCATGCAGCGCGCCACTGCCATGGGGACACTCCACCACCACCACCGCCTCCGCCAGGGCCACCAACAAGCGGTTGCGGGAGGCGAAATGCCCCTTTGCCACAGCAGCCCCAGGGCGTTGTTCCGTTATCAACAAACCCTGTTTTGCCACCTCAGCCTGCAACTGGCTGTGGTGCCTCGGATAAACCCGATCCAAGCTGGTTGCAAGCACCCCAACGGGCACACCTCCCGCCTCCAGGCAGCCCCGATGGGCGGCCCCATCAATACCCTCAGCAAGGCCACTCAACACCGGCCAACCATTTGCGGCCAAAGCAATGCCAAGCCTTTTGGCCCAATCCAAGCCATGGGGAGATGGCCGCCGGGTGCCGATTACCGCCACCGCTCGCCTGCGCCGCAGCAGGGGCCAAAGGCTGCCCCGGCCCCGCCAATGCAGCTCAATTGGCGGACGCTGCAAACAGCCAAGTGCTTCGGGCATAGCTGGATCTAAGGGCAGCAGCAGGCGGGCCGGACAAACCAAGGGCACGCCCCGATCAGCAAGGCGTTTTGCAAGCCGATCCCTTGCCGCAACCAGCTCCGGCCCCACCCCCGGGAGGCCAAGTAATGCTTCAGCTGAAGCATGCCAAGCGGCAGCGAGATCACCAAAATTGCGCTCCAAAAGCTTGATGCGCTGCCCGCCAAGCCCCTCCACTTGGGCCCAGGTCCACCACCAACGCCTCCGCAAGGCCAAATTCTGATTCACTAAACCTTGATTGTTTAAACCCTGATTCTTTAAACCTTGATTAGCCAAACCAGCTCAAAATTCAATACATAAGTACTAGCATACTGACCGGGTGCTAGCAGCGCCATAGGCTAAAAAAAGCCGCATTGCCCGCCATGTTCCGCAATTTGTTAATCGCCGATTCTGGCAAGGGCCACGTGGGGGAAATGGTGCGCATGCTGCGCGATATCCCCTGCTTCTCCCAGGCTCGCTTGAACCTGCTGCACGTGGTGCCCGAACAAACGAGCGAAAACCTCAAAGATCACTGGCAAAAAGGCGCAACTTTGCTGGCCGATGCCGTGGATCGCCTCGGCTTAAAACCCACGGAAATAAACACGATCCTGCGCCAGGGGGACACCAAACAAACGGTGCTAAAAGTGGCGGATGAGCTCAATGCCGACCTGATTTTGATGGGCTCCCGCGGCTTGGGCCGCTTGCAATCAATCCTTGCCAACAGCGCTAGCCAATATGTGTTTCAGCTCTCCACCAGGCCCATGCTTTTGGTGCGCGACGACCTTTACGTGCGCCACGTAAACCGGCTGATGGTGGGCATCGATGGCACCGGCGTGGGTGATGACGCCCTCAAACTTGCCTGCGAAATAGCAAAAGACATCCCCGGCAGCAGCCTCACCGGAGTGCATATTGGCCACCACGACTTAGCACCCAGCCGCAGCGGCGCAATTCCAGCCCACAGTTTGCTCGATCAAGCCAAGCAAAGGGCCCGCAGCTTTGGCGTTGAACTGATTGCTTTGCACAAAACCGGCGATATCGGCCGCGGGCTTTGCGCAGCGGCCGCTGAAATCAAGGCTGATCTGCTTGTGATCGCCTCTCAAGATCGACGCCCACTAGTGGCAAAGGGCCTTGTAGACCTCGACAAACTGCTGGGTGGTTCCGTTAGCGACTACGTAAGGGTGCACGCACCAGCGCCAGTGCTGCTGGTGCGTGAGCCGGAAAAGCGCTGAATTTCAGCGCTTAACCCTGGCGGCTATTGGTTTGGATATAGAGAACAATCAAAAACACTGCTGGCACCAATACAAATAGGAGGCTGGCCACAAAGCCGAGATCGTTGGTTTCCATGACCGCTGGTGGATGTCTCGGGAGGGTATCACCGCCAGAGTGGCCGTGATACCTGGCGTTCACAGCTCGTCGCTCAGCGGCGGCTCCTCTTCCTCTAAAACCGGTCCCTTTGGTAAGGGTTCAAGGCGGGCTTGCTCGATTTGGCAGGAGAGGGATTCCCTGCCCACTTGGGGCCTGGTGAGCACCGCAACGGAATCCAACACCAAGGCCTGACAAGCCAAGCGCCAGCTGGAGGGACGCCTCCGCAATTTTTGATCTTCCACCGCAGTGCGCTCACTTAAAGCTGAGCCATTGCGTTCCGCTATCACTTCCACAAAACAGGTGATGCACTGGCCGCAGCCACCGCAATTACCCAATTGGCCCTTAAGGCCGTATAGCTGCAAACCCTCAGCCAATGCCAACTCCCGCAGGTTGGTTCCCTCCGAACAAACCACTTCACAGCCCTCCCGCACAAAACGCACCACCGGCATCCGCTAAAACGCAACAGGCTGCATTCTGCCTTGCTATGTATTGCGAATTGTGACGCGATTACGGCCTGAAAGGCGCCCCACCAGCAACCCGAGATGTTTCTCTTTGAAACCTCAAGCCAGGGTTTGGTTCTTAACCTCTACGATCACCAAATCTTCGCAGCTTCTGCGGAGCTCCTGTCTCGTTTACCCCCACAGAATCAAATGGGATTGCCCTGGTACAGGGTGCACACGGTCGTAATCAACGATCCGGGCCGCCTTTTGGCCGTGCACCTAATGCACACCGCCTTGGTGGCCGGCTGGGCCGGTTCGATGGCCCTCTACGAGCTGGCCATTTTTGATTCTTCCGATGCCGTTCTCAACCCCATGTGGCGGCAGGGCATGTTCGTAATGCCTTTTATGGCACGTTTGGGCGTTACCGGCAGCTGGGGCGGTTGGAGTATCACGGGTGAAACCGGAGTTGATCCTGGTTTCTGGAGCTTCGAAGGGGTAGCGGCTGCCCACATCATCCTGAGCGGCCTGTTGTTTTTGGCCGCCATCTGGCATTGGACTTTCTGGGATCTGGAAATCTGGCAAGATCCCCGAACCGGCGAACCCGCCCTCGATCTGCCCAAGATTTTTGGCATTCACCTACTTTTGGCTGGGCTTGCTTGTTTTGGCTTTGGTGCCTTCCACCTAACCGGGGTTTTTGGACCAGGCATGTGGGTAAGCGACCCCTATGGAATTAGTGGTCATCTAGAAAAAGTGCAGCCTGCATGGGGACCGGAGGGCTTTAATCCCTTCAACCCTGGTGGTGTTGTGGCCCACCACATCGCCGCTGGAATTGTTGGCATCATTGCTGGCATTTTTCACATCACCACCCGTCCCCCTGAGCGCCTCTATAAGGCCCTGCGCATGGGCAACATTGAAACGGTGCTTGCCAGTGCAATTGCTGCTGTTTTCTTTGCCGCCTTCATAGTGGCTGGAACCATGTGGTACGGCAGTGCCACCACACCCATAGAACTGTTTGGCCCCACCCGCTACCAATGGGACCAGGGTTATTTCAAACAGGAGATTGCCCGTAGGGCCCAAGGAGCTATCGCCCAGGGGGCAAGCCCCAGCGAGGCCTATGGAGCTATCCCTGAGAAACTCGCCTTCTTTGATTACGTGGGTAACAGCCCTGCCAAAGGTGGCCTCTTTAGGGTTGGCCCCATGGTTAACGGCGACGGTCTACCCACCGGTTGGATCGGCCACATCAGTTTCACAGACAAAGAAGGTAGGGATCTGCAGGTGAGGCGCTTGCCAAACTTCTTTGAAAACTTCCCTGTGGTGCTTGAAGACAAAGACAGAATTGTTAGAGCCGACATTCCCTTCCGTAGGGCTGAAGCTAAATACTCATTTGAACAAACCGGTGTAACTGCCACCGTTTACGGCGGCGAACTTGATGGCAAAACCTTCACTGATCCCGCTGATGTGAAGCGCTTAGCCCGCAAAGCTCAGCTTGGCGAAGGCTTTGAGTTCGACCGTGAGAAGTACCACTCCGATGGCACCTTCCGCAGTTCACCCCGTGGTTGGTTCACCTTCGGCCATGCCACATTTGCTCTGCTCTTCTTCTTCGGACACATCTGGCATGGGGCTCGCACCCTTTACCGAGATGTGTTTGCCGGAATCGATCCAGATCTCGGCGAGCAAGTTGAATTTGGCCTTTTTGCCAAACTCGGCGACAAAACCACCCGCCGCCTACCAGAGGGCTATGTGCCTCCGGCTGGCAGCACCATCAACTGACCATTAAGGAGCACCCAACAATGGAAAGTTTCGCTTACATCTTGATCCTCGCCTTCACCTTAGGCACCCTGTTTTTTGCAGTTGCCCTCCGGGATCCCCCCAAGATTGGCAAGTAAACCTTGCTAATCCCTTGTTGATAAACAAATCCCCTTTGAAATTCCCCCTAATTAATGGGGCTTTTCAAAGGGGTTATTAATGTCTACAATCAGCAAGCTTGTTAATTAAGTCGTTTGCAGTGTCCCTCCTGCCAGCACAGTGATAGTCGGGTGCTCGAATCACGGGCAGCCGACTCTGGCAGAACAGTGAGGCGCAGGCGTGAATGCTTAAATTGCGAATTTCGTTTCACCACCTACGAACGGGTTGAAACTGTTCCAATCACGGTGATTAAACGCAATGGCAACCGTGAAATTTTTAGTCGCAGCAAACTTCTCACTGGTTTAGTGAGGGCCTGCGAAAAAACTGGGCTAGACACAAGCCGCTTGGAATTGCTGCTAGACGACCTTGAGGTACAGCTGCAGCAGCGCAATTTACGGGAGATAAACAGCCAGGAGTTAGGGGATTTGGTGCTCGATCAATTAGGTGATCTCAGCGAGGTGGCCTATGTGCGATTTGCCTCGGTATATGGCAAGTTTCGTAGTGTTTCCGATTTCATCGACACCCTTGAAAAATTGCGTCAACGTAATCAAGTGAAGCGGCAATTGGCGGAGATCGGCTGATAGGGTTAGAGATTACCGTTCTGCTTTGGCGGAGTTATGAGCGGCACCCTTCCCCCCTGCCTAAGGCAGGCCGCCCCTTCCATCCATGACTACAACCCCATCAACCACTGAATCAACCTCTGAACAAGTTGAAGCGCTGGCTGCAGATTCCATGCTTGATCTGGAGCAAAGCCTTGATGCCATGGCCCATGATCTGGCCGACGACATCCCCTACGAAGTGCCCAGCGCAGAAGAAGGCATTCGAGTGGCTAGCCGCAGTGGCGAGGATGTGGGTTTCACCCTGGATGAATTTGCCGCACTACTAAGTAAATACGACTATCACTTCAAACCTGGCGATGTTGTTAATGGCACCGTATTCAATCTTGAGCCCAAAGGTGCCCTGATTGATATTGGCGCCAAAACAGCGGCATTTATGCCCCTGCAAGAGGTATCGATCAACCGGGTTGAAACCCTTGAAGAGGTTCTAGAGCCAGGCGAAGTGCGGGAATTTTTCATCCTCACCGATGAGAATGAAGACGGCCAACTTTCCCTTTCAATACGCCGCATCGAATATCAACGGGCCTGGGAACGGGTGGGCCAATTGCAAAAGGAAGACGCCACCATATACAGCGAGGTATTTGCCACAAACCGCGGTGGTGCCCTGGTGCGGGTTGAAGGTTTAAGGGGCTTTATTCCCGGCAGCCACATCAGCACCAGAAAGCCAAAAGAAGATCTTGTGGCAGATTTCCTGCCCCTCAAATTCCTTGAGGTGGATGAAGAGCGCAACCGCCTGGTGCTAAGCCACCGTCGCGCTTTGGTAGAACGCAAAATGAATCGCCTCGAAGTGGGCGAAGTGGTTATCGGCACCGTGCGTGGCATCAAGCCCTACGGCGCGTTTATCGATATCGGTGGCGTAAGCGGCCTCTTGCACATCTCCGAAATCAGCCACGAACACATCGAAACACCCCACACGGTGTTGAATGTGAATGATCAAATGAAGGTAATGATTATCGATCTAGATGCCGAAAGGGGTCGAATTTCCCTATCAACAAAGGCTCTAGAACCAGAACCTGGCGACATGCTCACCGATCCTCAAAAAGTGTTCGACAACGCTGAAGAGATGGCAGCTCGCTATAAGCAGATGCTGCTTGAGCAAGCCGACGAATCTGAAACAGATTCATTGGTAGAGGAAGAAACAGCTGAGCTTGATTGAATTTCAAGTTCCTTTAAACAACACAAAGGCAGTGCTATTTGATAAAGATGGCACCCTTTGCTTGAGTGGTTCCTACCTAACGGCCCTTGCCATTGCCAGGGCCGATTTTTGTGAACGCCTTAGCGGCATTAACAATCTGCAAGCCCCCTTACTCGCTGCCTATGGCATCAGTGAAAAAGGTATTGATCCAGCTGGGGCTACAGCAGTTGCTAGCCGCCAAAATAATTTAATTTCCACAGCCACGGTGCTTGCCATCCATGGGGTGGACTGGTGTCAGGCCCAACAATGGGCCGAAACAGCCCTTGCTCAAGCTGATGCTGCCCTAGCTGATCGCAAGGCCAAGCTCACCCCACCAACTCCAGGGCTGGTTGCAATGTTGCAGCGCCTGCAGAAAAGAGGAATCAGCATGGCGATTTTGAGTAGTGATATTGGCTCCAGCCTGGAGGATTTTTTGCTGGAGCACCAATTAATGCATTTTTTCAAGGCTATTTATGGTGCCGATCGCAACCCGGCTAAACCCGATCCGGCAGCTGCTATCAGCGTTTGTGAAATCCTTGCCGTGAACCCTGGCGCTTGCGGCATGGTGGGTGATGCCAAAGCTGATCTCAGCATGGCAGCTGCCGCTGGTTTGGGTTGGAGCCTTGCCTATCAGGGTGGTTGGAATCTGCCGCTACAGCTTTCTGGAAGCCATGGCCATCTGCGGCATTGGGATCAATTCGCTCCGCTGTAGCCTTTGCAGCGCACTGGAATCCGCCCATGGGTCGCTACGTATTCACATCTGAATCAGTAACTGAAGGCCACCCCGACAAAATCTGCGACCAGGTGAGCGATGCCGTGCTTGATGCGCTTCTTGCCCAGGATCCAGCCAGCAGGGTGGCTTGCGAAACAGTTGTTAATACAGGCCTTTGTTTAATTACTGGCGAAGTAACAACCACCGCAAGGGTTGATTTTAATAGCCTTGTGCGCGGTGTTATCGAACAAATTGGCTACAACGGCGCCCGCGCCGGTGGTTTTGATGCCCATAGTTGCGCTGTGTTGGTAGCCCTAGATCAACAATCACCAGATATCGCCCAAGGCGTAGATGAAGCAGACGACCACGATGGCGATCCCCTAGACAAAGTTGGTGCCGGCGACCAAGGCATCATGTTTGGCTACGCCTGTGATGAAACACCTGAGTTGATGCCCCTGCCCATCAGCCTGGCCCATCGCTTGGCACGGCGTTTGGCAGAAGTGCGTCACAACGGTTGCTTGGATTACCTGTTGCCCGATGGCAAAACCCAGGTAAGCGTTGTTTATGAAAATGAAAAACCAGTGGCGATCCACACGATCTTGATCTCCACCCAACACATCGCTGAAATAGATGGCATCAGTGATGACAAAGGTTTACGGGAACGTATTTCCGCCGACCTCTGGACCCATGTGGTGGAACCCGCCACCGCTGATCTCTCCCTAAAACCAGATCGCAACAGCACTCGCTTTTTGGTTAACCCCACTGGCAAATTTGTGGTGGGTGGCCCCCAAGGTGATGCGGGCCTAACTGGGCGCAAAATCATTGTGGATACCTACGGAGGCTATGCCCGCCATGGTGGTGGCGCCTTTTCAGGCAAAGATCCCACCAAGGTGGATCGCTCCGCCGCCTACGCCGCCCGATATGTGGCAAAAGCACTTGTGGCAGCTGGCCTAGCCCGCAAGGTGGAAGTACAACTCAGCTACGCGATCGGCGTAGCAAAACCGGTGAGCATCTTGGTGGAAAGCTTCAACACAAGCGCCCTGAGCAACGATGAACTCACCGAAATGGTGCAAGAAAATTTCGACCTGAGGCCAGGTGCCATTATCGAAATCTTTAACCTGCGCGGCCTACCCCAAGCCAGGGGCGGACGTTTTTACCAAAACGTGGCTGCCTACGGGCATTTCGGCAGGGCTGATCTTGATCTTCCCTGGGAAAATGTGGAAACAATCGCCGCCAAATTGCGCGGCTAAATGCTGCCAATCGGTCTTGGCATAGATCTCGGCAGCAGCGGTTTAAGGCTGGCCTTAGTTGCCTCTGATGGCAGCCTGCTGGAATCACGCCAGAGTTCCTATCCATGCAGCTTT
>MWMJ01000017.1:0-24694 GCA_002151525.1 Synechococcus sp. Lanier
GGGTCCCACCCGCCAAGACAACACAGCAGTGCCTAGGCAGCCAAGTAACCAAAACAATTGCAGGCTGCGATGGAGCGGCCGCACATAGATGTGAACCCAACGCAGGGCAGCGCCGAGGCCGAGGCCCATCAACAACAACCAGGGCCAACAAAGGCTTGGACCCCATTGGCGCCACTGAATAAGCAGGCCGGCTTGGGCAAGGGCAAGCAGCAATAGGGAGAGGCGATAAAACAACACCTCCTGGCGGTGCTGGGCCGTAACTGTGTATGGGCCGTAAACACCTTGATATGTGGCGGGAGCAGTTGTCATGGCTTCATTGTGGCTTGGATTGAGGCAAATAGCTCCTCGCTGGAAGAGGGGCCAGCCGGAACAATCAGCGATGGATTGAGCGGAAATAGGGCACCAAAATAATCGCGGCGCCAGGCGGCGGGATAGCAGGTATCAACAACACCAGGCAGGGAGCAGAAACGAGCCCGCCAAGCCCATAGGGCAGGAAAACTAAACATTGGTGCCCGGCTGCAACGAAATAGGGGTGCATAAACCTGCTCCCAGCGAATCAAGGTGGGGAATAGGCGCACATCAGCCATGGTGAGCTCGCTGCCACATAGCCAGGGGCCCTGCCTTGAAAGGGCTTCCTCCAGCTGGGTAAGGCCGGCAAATAAGGCCGCCTCCGCCCGGTTATAGGCAGCTTGATTACGGGCAAAGCCACAGCGATATACGCCATCATTAATATCATTTTGCATTAAATTAAGCCAATGGTTGATATAAACTAAGCACTGGCTAGGCAGCAGGTTTGGGGCAGCGTTAGAAGGGGAGGGTAAATAATTTAAAATTTCAATTAATTCAGCACTTTCATTATTAATTATTGAAGCTTTTTGCGAGCCGTCACAAAGGTTCAACAGGAGTGGAACCGTAGCTCTGGCATTGCTTTTCGCGCCGCATAGTTGGTATAGCTCAGCGAGGCAATTACAGCCAAAGCGCGGTTCTGGAAATACCCAGCGGCCGGCCTTGGGATCGGGCTCCACAATTAAGAGTTGAACGGTTGACTCCAATTGGCGTAAACGCCACACCAACCAGGCGCGGTGGGCCCAGGGGCAACTGCGGCCAACAATTAAATGAAGCCTGCCTGCCCCCCGCAGGGCCTGTTCCAGTTGGGATTCGAGGCCAGCTCCAGCAAATTCCGAGGGCCGCCTTTGGAAATTTCCATCCCGATCGGCGGGGGCAAGGCCGGCCATCAAACGCTGCCATTCCCATTGCCAAAGGCAGCGGGCCGTAGCTACTAAGGCGGGTGGAACAGTCATGCTGATCACCCTGGCATAGGCAGCACGGATGAAACAACGGGATTTATTAGCCGCCTGCGCCTTGATTGGTGTGGCCGGTGGTGTTTACCTGAGCCCGCTGGTGAGCCTGGGGATGCTGATTAATGCAGCTCAGCAGGGTGATACCAACAGAATGGAACAACTAGTTAATTTCAATGAATTGCGCAGCAGTATTAATAAACAGGTGAAAATAAAAGCAGAAAATCAACTCACTGAATCCCTGGGAGGCCGTAATTTATTTAGTGAAATGATCGCATCAGTTGGTATGCTGGCAATAAATCCAGTTGTTGACAGCAAGGTAAATGAAACCGTATCAGCAGCTGGTTTGATTGAAGCATTAAAAGATATACAAAAACAATCGGAAAATCAAAATAAGCTTGAACAGGTTGTGGGGCTAGGCAAACAATTAAGCGGCTTTAGGCTAAGCTACAAAAATCTAAATCAGGCTTTACTGGAGCTGCCAAATCCAAATACAAAAGCTGCAGGCCCAAAAAAAATATCGCTATTAATGGAACGAAAACAGCTATTGCAATGGAAACTAGTTGATGTGCAACTTAATTTGTAGAGCTGCCCTGCATCGCAACGGGTATGCGGGGCACGGGGAAACCAGCCTTACCAAGCACATCAACAATCATGCGGTTGGTATCAAAATAAACTTGCCAATAGTTTGCGGTGTGGGTGTAGGGGCGAACGGCTAGGCGTGGGCCGCGCTCACTGAATTCTAAAACGGCCACATCACCGGGTTTACCATCCACCTGATTGGGCACTTGTAAAAGACCAGCCTGAAGCAAGGCGATCGCTTGGGCCACATCAGCGCTGTTATCTAACTGGGCAACTAATTCAACACGACGATAGGAATTAGCAGAGTAGTTTTTGATATTATCTCCAAATAGTTTGGCATTACCAACATAATTGCGCACGTTATCGGGCGAGGTAATCGCAGTAACAAACATGCCCACTTCATCAACGGTGCCTTCCACACCGCCTGCATCCACATAATCGCCCTTATTTATTGGCCTAAAGATTTGCAGAAAAACGCCCGCTGCAAAATTACCTAACATGCCACTCCAGGCGGCGCCAATCGCTACACCAGCACCGGCCAAAAGGGCAGCAAAGCTAGCTGTTTGGATGCCAAAGAAACCAAGGATGGCAACCACCAACACCACCCGTAAAAGGGCGCCAAGGATATTTAGTAGATAACCGATCAAGGTGGGATCAAGGCTGCCACGGTTGAGCATGCGACGCAGCAAACGCAGGCCAAAACCAATCAACCAGCCCCCCAGCATCCATAGGGCAATAGCCCCTAGGAGCTTGAATAAGAAGGGCACGAGGATGTCTGTTATGAGCGAAATGCCAGGGGATGCCATGAAAAAATTTAAAGCAGCCATAGGTTGGCGGGAATAGCTGTTATTGGCCGTTAATTTCTAGAATTGCTCTCTATTTGCTGCTAAAAGCAATAGGGTTGGTGTTGAAATGTGCTTGATGCCATGGATGCTGCTGCTCTTAAAGCATTATTTACCAAGCCCTATGGAGCTCCATTCCCCAGTGAAGCCCAATGGCTTGAGGCCTACGCGGAAGATGTTCATTTCAGCGACCCCACCCAGGAACGCCATGGAATCAAGGCTTATCTAGCGGCCCAGGAGGGTTTAATCAAGCGTTGTGATGATATTTATTTACTGCCGGGTGCCATTGCAATTGATGGCGATCGGGCATTTGTGGAATGGGAGATGGGGTTAAAAATCAAAGGGATTGAGTTTATTTATCCGGGCACAACACGCTTAATATTTAATCAAGAAGCTAAGATTTGTGATCATCGCGACTATTTTGATTTTATTGGCCCAACCTTTGAACCGGTGCCAGTGGTAGGGAATTTCGTGCGCTGGCTTTATAGGCGTTTTGTAGATTAATTAACTCCGATCAGCTATGCCACCATTACTACCCGGCAAAACAAAAACAAATTGGCTGGCAAATGGCCTTAAAATTGCTGGTGCCACCATCGCAACGGTGTGGCTGATTACTATTTTACCCTATATCTTATTATTTAGTTTAATCCTAGCGCTGTTATTAATACCAACATTGCGCAGGCTGCGATCGGAGCTGGAGCAAACAATTAACATTGAGCCCACACCATTAACAGACATAACGCCCTGGCATCAAAAATTAATTAAAAAGTTTAATAATTGGCGGGTTAAATAATAAAATGTTTAGCTGTAAGTTCAAAATCCAATGGATTTTCAAACACAACTCTTAAATCCGCAACCCGATCACCATTAAGGTCGGTTGAGAAGGCATAGCGGGTAAGACGTATTTCACCGGGGATACCGGTGTAGTCAGACTCTCCTATGAAAGTAAATTTATTTCCATTTGCAATAAGCTCATAAGACATTTTAGATAGATCTATTAAATCATTAGATTTAAAATCAATCAGATCGCTTTTTGATGGCCTAGATTCAGTTGCATCTGTATAAATATATGTATCAGAGCCTGATCCACCAATTAGAATATCAGCTCCGAGGCCACCAAATAGGAAATCGTTACCATCCCTTCCCTCTAATCTGTCATCACCATCATTACCCTGGATGAAATTATCAGCGCTCGATCCAATCAATAATTCATTTGAATATCCACCAATAATTAGCTCTGAATCTGAAGAAGCGTTAACTATAGAAGGATATTGCAAAAGCTTTTCTGAACCATTTGCAATATTTTGAGCGAGTATAAGTGCTTTTTCAAGATTTAAGGTATAACCTTTTTCACCGGCAATGCCACGCAAACGTGGATTCTGATCAGCACTTTGGAGCAGAATTTGTTTAACGTCGCTCGCCGTAAATAATGGACTCACGGCACGAATGAGTGCCGCCGCACCAGATACAACAGGAGCTGAAAATGAGGTGCCTTGAGTATATTGATAGTAGCCAGAATCATCGCTTCCCAGGGCGCCTTTTTTATCAAGGCTGGAAACAGTGCTTAAAATACCGAATTCTTGAGATCGAGCTTCGTCGCCGCCGGGGGCACTTATATCAACAGATAAGCCATAGGATGAATAGGGAGTTTGAATTCCTAAAGCATTTTGAGCGCCAACAACAATTATATTATCAAAAAAGCGGTTGTAGTAATTACCCCAAAATTCGAATGATAAATCATTGCTACCAATACCATTCCAACCACTAATCTCATCATTATAATCTGCAGAATTTCCAGCCGAAATTACAACGCTTATATCTTTGCTATGAGCTTCTTTGTAAATATTGTAATATTCCATATATAAGTCTTTGTAATTAGAGATGTCAGTGGGAAGAACAGTTAATAGTTCGCCAACCCGATTGGTGTATTCGATCAAGCGATCAGGATTAATTTTTAAAAGCTGACCCATTGATAAATTTATGACATCAGCTTTATTTTTTATCGCATAATAGAAAGAATCAGCTAAAGATTCACCATATTGAATTCCCATTATCTGTGTATCCCAGGCAACGCCAGAGATGCCAATCTTGTTATTTCCCTTTGCTCCGATTACCCCTGCAACTTGGCTGCCATGGGATTGCCCTGCCTGAGTGGGGCTAGGATCACCTTTACCCGTAATGAAGTTCCAACCATTGATATCGTCAATATATCCATTGTTATCATCATCAATGCCGTTGCCAGGAATTTCCCCTTTATTTACCCAAATATTATCTTTAAGGTCAGGGTGCTTGATGTCAACCCCAGAATCAATAACAGCAACAATAATATCCTTAGCACTATTTCTTAGTATCCATGCTTCTGGTGCACGAATATCAGCATTTGGCTTGATACCACTTGCAGATCCACCGAGTTCAATAGTATTAGTTAGATCAGGGGTGCCTGTGTTATAGAGATACCATTGCTTATCAAGAAATTGATCGTCTGGAAGTTTTGTAGACTCATCAAAAGATTTAGCATCTAAGCTAATTTCAAATTTTATATCAGAAATAGGTGGGATAAAAGGGAGATTTGATCTAACTTCAACATAATAACTAGCGGGCTCAAGTGCCGCAAAAATAATTTCATCATTAGTGCTAAAATTAGTGGAATTACGGGCATAATTAACTTGATTTTCACGAGTAAAAGAGGCCCGAAAAGGCTCTTTAGTTATTGGATCAATCGGTGCAAAATAAAGATCCCAATCCCAAGACAGATCACTAAGATTAATAAACGTATTTACTTTTTTGCCGGCTTCTCCCTCAACCTTAAACGAAAATGCAAGTCCAGGGTTACCCCAATTCGAGCGATATAGATCTGTAAGATTAGTAGAATTAAAATTAAAACTTTTAACTGTGCTATTACTAATACTACCTAAATCAACAATGGTTCCATTATCACTTTTGAAAGAATTCAATCCCACCGTGGGTACAGAGATTACAGGGGCTGGAGCTTGTACTGCAGGCAAGGGATTATTAAGTAGTTTCAAATGTTTAGCAGTAATATCAAAGTTTAAAGGATTATCAAAAACTATCCTAAAATCAGCAATTTTATCCGCATCTAAATCCATTGATAGCGCATAACGCGTTGCACGTATTTCACCGCTTATGCCATTAAATTCGCTTGAGCCAATAAAGGAAATATTAGAACTATTAAGGAAGCTTTTTTGCAAAAGAGTAAGATCTATTAAATCATCATATTCAAATCTTATGAGATCACTAAAAGACGGTAATGATTCATTGGGTGAAGCATAAAGATAAACATCTTCACCAAAACCACCAATTAATGTGTCTGCACCAAGGCCGCCATACAGGCTATCTGAACCAACCCCTCCCTCTAACCTGTCATTCCCAGTATTACCAAAAAGGAAATCATTTCCATTAGAGCCAATTAAATCATCATCAAGAAAACTGCCGATAATATCATCATCCCTCTTTGTGGCACTGATAATATTATTATATTTTTGAAGCTTAACAGAACCATTTGCAACATTCTGAGCAAGTAATAGTGCATGTTCAAGATTTAGAGTATAGCCCTTTTCACCAGCAATACCACGCAAGCGTGGATTCTGATCAGCACTTTGGAGCAGAATTTGCTTCACATCGCTGGCTGTAAACAATGGGCTAACCGCACGGATGAGTGCAGCAGCTCCAGATATAACAGGACCAGACATTGATGTGCCCTGATAATATGCATAATAGCCAATTTCATCATTACCTAAAACACCTTTGTTATTTTTATCGTGTTCTGCTACAGTGCTTAAAATACCTAAGTTATTCACAAGTAATTGATCACCACCAGGGGCGCTGATGTTAACAGATAGACCATAACTGGAAAAAGGAGATTGAACTCCTAAAGCATTTATTGCACCAACAGATATTACATTATCAAAATATCGATTCATGAAATTACGTTCTTCGTATGTGCTATCAAGATTTCCAACTCCATTCCATCTACCGATATCATCTGAATATGTTCCATCATTACCTGCGCTATACACAAGAAGAACATCCTTCCCAAGTGCCTTATCAAATAAATTATAGGCTTTAGTGTAATCAGCCTTAAGTGCTGATATGTCAGCAGGTAGAATATCAAGCAGCCTGCCTGATTTATCTAAATAATCAATTAAGCGATTTGGTGAAATTTTCGTAGGGCCGCCCCAGGAGTTGTTTATGACTGAGGCATTGTTATTGATTGCATATTCATGGGCTTCTATCCAATGATTGAATGATGGGGGTCCAAAATCGTCATTAAGTGCCATTATTTGGGTATCCCAGGCAACACCTGAAATGCCAATTTCATTATTTCCCTTTGCTCCAATTATGCCTGCCACATGGGTACCGTGACTGCTGTTGGCAAATTCCGGATTAGGGTTTGGGTTTCCGGCTTTTGGATCATTTTTGTCAAAGTTAAAATTCCAACCATTGATGTCGTCAATATATCCATTGTTATCATCATCAATGCGATTGCCTGGAATTTCTCCTTTATTTACCCAAATATTGTCTTTAAGATCAGGATGCTCGATATAAACCCCAGAATCAATAACTGCAACAATAATGTCTTTGGCGCTATTTCTTAGTTTCCATGCTTCTGGTGCACGGATATCAGCATTAGGTTTGATGCCATTGGCTGCACTACCTGATTCAATCGTATTTAATAAATTGGCAGTTCCAGTATTATAGAGATACCATTGGTTCGGAAGAAATTGATCATCTGGTAGCTTTGTGGATTGATCAAATGATTTTGTGTCAATAGTAATTTCAAACTTATCTTCGTATGTAGATTGAGTGGCAAGTGGGTTAACTCCCACTTCTAGATAATATTTACCAGCTTCAAGGGCTACAAATATATTTTCATCCTCAATGCCAAAGTTGGTAGAGCTTCGGGCATTTATTATCTGCCCACGACCATTACGAAATGGCTCGTTCCATCTGGGATCTATTTTAGTAAAATATAAATCATAATCTTTTGAGAGGCCACTAAGTTGAATAAAAGTATTTAACTTCTCACTCCCTTCATCCGTTAGGAATGAAGAATAATCCACATCAAACGAAAAAGCATAGCTGCGGCGTGTGCCTACCGTATTTGTGGCCGGCAAATTGCTTTGATAAGATTGCATTGGCATATTGCTAGCGTTAAAATCAAAACTTGTTGTGGCACCATTTTTTATAAGCCCCAGATCGGAAATAGCGCCATACTTGCCTTGAAAGAATGGCAGTTGAAGCGGTGCCGAAGGCGCTGACGGCAGCGATGGAGAATTTGCAGTGTTTTGACTTAAAACAAGCAATATAAATTGATATAAAAAAGTTGTATTGCTCTTAAACGTTCCCAGATTAATTAATTGCATCAAGAAATCAAAATTCACTTAAAATTAAATACATTTTTAATATTGTATAGCATACGTGAGTCAGTTGTTGATGATATCATCATTTATGTTGCATAACTTAGTGCTGATTTCCCATAATTTTTTGCGTTGTTCCAAATCTTTTGCTGCGGGTGCCATTGGCACCGCCGTTGGCCAGCCACGCATGCCACCCCATTGATTAGGGCCGTATTGAGATGACGGATTTGCTTCTTTTGCCGTGGCGGCAAAAAGTTGTGGCAAAGCACCCATGGCAGCAGATTGAAATAAGGGTGCCATCAATCGATAGGCCAAGGGTTCTAACCTTGAACCACTAGCTGCCACTGAAGTTGGCTGCAAATTGGTGCGGGCCACACCTGGATGTGCAACAAAAGATTGAACATTAGAATTTGATGAACTCAACCGATGTTGCAATTCAACGGCAAACATCACATTTGCAAGCTTACTTTGCCCGTAGGCTTTCCAACGATCATAGTTAGTTTCAGCTTGGAGATCATTGAAATTGATGCGGCCAAAATATTGAGCTCCCGAGCTAACACTAACAACCCTTGCATCATTGCGGCCCTGCATTAAAGGCAAAAGGGAATTTGTTAAGGCAAAATGTCCCAAATGATTGATACCAAATTGACACTCAAAGCCATCACGGGTAAGCGTGCGCGGTAAACCCATCACACCTGCATTATTAATTAATAGATCTAAACGGCCATAACAATCTTCCACTTGCCTAACGGCCCTTTGAACCGATGCCAAATCACCCAGATCAAGATCAATTAAATCGATAGCACCACCATCCACTGCTGGTAGGAGCTGGCGGCGTGCATGTTCAGCCCGTTCACGGCTGCGGCAGGCCATTAGAACCGTTGCCCCACGACCCACAAGCACCCTTGCTGTTTCTAAGCCCAAGCCACTATTTGCACCGGTAATTAAGGCAACACGGCCGCTTTGATCAGGGCAATCGGAAGCATTCCAGGCTGTTGTATTCAAACCCATAAACTATTCAGAACTTGCCTGTGAAGTTGATCAGGGCTTAGGTTAGCGATTAAATCACCGCGTTGGTGGCAATAGATGAATTTTCAAGCAAACGCCTTCCAAATTCACTAACAGCAAGCAGGCTTACCTGAAGCCTTTTGGTTAATTGAAGGAGCTCAATAACATAGGTGGCAGGTTCCTTGAACTCCAAACTTCTGCATTGGCAACTAGTGTGGTTAAACCATGGCGACGGGCCTGCAGCCAACATAGATTTAGCGATTGTTCATTAATGGGGCAACCCTTCACCGATGCTGGATCAAATGGCGTTTGACCCACGCTCGCTAAATTCGTTTACTTGCCAGCGCCAACTAAAATCTGGTATTTTTTTCAAGTGGTAGTTTACCAAGTTGTAGTTTATCAAGATTATTAGACAAACTCACTAGAACTCCCTAAATTAAACTTGCTTTATAAAAGCCTATCATCAGCAATCCAGCTACCACTTTTACGGCGGAGCGTTGGCGGCAATTCTGGGACTTCTGGAAGGCGCAACCGCAGCAACTCGATGGCATCGAGCAATTGCGCCTGGCGATAATTGCAGCTGATCCAGAAATTCTCACCGAAACTGCAGCCTGGCGGCTCTGTTTTTCAGCCGCTGCTGTTGCCAGTTTTGGCAACCCATTGGCTGTGGCATGGGAAAACCAAAACGATAACGCCAGTGGCACTGGTTACCGCGAATGTTTTTCCAGCAGTTGCGCCATGCTTGCCCGCTATTGGGGAAAAGTATCAAATGATGATGAATACAATGCAATTCGGGCAAAATTTGGCGACACAACATCTGTCCAGGTTCAATTAACAACTCTCCATTCCCTTGGTTTAACTGCATACCTCGCCACAAATGGTGATCGCAGCGCCCTTGAAGTTGAAATCAATGGAGGCAGGCCTGTGGCGGTGGGCTGGCTTCATCAAGGGCCTGTGGAGGCACCAAGTGGCGGCGGCCATTGGTCGGTATTGATTGGATTTAGCGATAGCCATTCAATCCACCACGACCCCAATGGGGAAGCTGATCTGCTGAATGGTGGTTACACAGCAAATCAAAATGGTGCCAGCCAGCAATACAGCTGGAAAAACTGGCTACCCCGCTGGGAGGTGGAAGGCCCCGGCACCGGTTGGCTGCTCAGCTGCCATATATAAGCTTAATTACTATTTTTTACAATAAATTCTCTACCTTCAGCTTCACACCAAAGCCGATAAATATTTAATACATTTGGGCGTATTCCAGAAGCAGGAACTTTTAGAAAGCCCTGCCGTTGTGCTGCTTCAAACAGTATTCGTTCTTTTTGCCTGAGCCGATGCGGAGTAGATCTACTACCAATTTTTGAACGGCTGGATTTGCCACGGCTCAGGCGTTCAACGTCGTCTTTATTGAAGTTGATCACTGGTGTGTGCTTTATTTCTGTATTTATAGCTAATTATTATTCTAACTCAAGACTAAACGGCCATGAGCCCTATTGCGGGAAAAAGCCGAGGCGGTCACTACCATTGAGCAGTACCACTTAAAACTGCAGGCCATGGACACTGCTCGGTTGTTTCGTTCTGGACGGAGCCAGGCGGTTCGGCTTCCCAAGGACTACCGCTTTCTTGGCAGCGAAGTGGCAGTTCAGCACTTCGGCAATGGAGTGCTCCTGCTACCGATCGACGATCCCTGGTTAACGATGGAAGCAGGACTAACCAGCTTTGAGCCGGGCTTCGTGATGGAGCGGCAACAACCTGAAGAGCAGCAGCGGGAAGCGATCCAGCCGTGATCCTGCTCGACACCAACATCTGCATACATGTAATCAATGCCAAGCCGCCTGCGGTGTTGGAGCGGTTCCGCAAATACAGAATGGGGGAGATTGGACTCTGTAGTGTTGTTGCGGCAGAACTTGCCTACGGCGTAGCTAAAAGCGGATCTACCCGAAATCGTGAGGCGCTGGAGATGTTCCTAGCCCCGCTCATCATTCTTCCTTTCGATGTAGCAGCGCTATGGGCTTACGGCGATCTGCGGGCGGAATTAGAGCGCAAAGGAACGCCGATTGGTGCACTAGACACGATGATTGCCGCCCATGCGCTCAGCCACAAGAGCATTCTGGTTACCAACAACAGCCGCGAATTTGCAAGAGTTCCTGGCTTGGCGCTGGAGAACTGGGTTCAACCGAACTGAAACCAAGGAGCCAGCCTGCTTTTGTAGCAAAGAAAAAACCATGGGTCGCCTGAGATTCGAACTCAGGACCAATCGGTTAAAAGCCGAATGCTCTACCGCTGAGCTAGCGACCCAAATGCCCGTTTAGGCAAAGTTGAAAGTATCACGCAACTACCCCCCCTAGCCATGGTTTCCCTTTTTTGGCCTGAGCCAAACCTCAGTGCTGCTGCTTGGGTTTCACCCGATGCAGTGCTGATCGGCGATGTGCGGCTGGGGGAGGGGGTGAGCATTTGGCCTACGGCCGTTTTACGGGCTGATCTCTGCTCGATCGAGGTGGGTAGCAACAGCAATATCCAAGATGGGGCAGTGGTGCATGGTGATCCAGATGCAGCGGTGCGCATCGGTAGGGAAGTAACCATTGGCCATCGAGCTGTTGTGCATGGCGCCACCTTGGAAGACGGCTGCTTGATCGGCATCGGCGCAATTGTGCTGAATGGCGTAACGGTTGGCGCTGGTGCCCTTGTGGCGGCTGGGGCGGTGGTAACAAAAGATGTACCGGCTGCGGCGGTGGTGATGGGCACCCCAGCCCAGGTGAAACGGCAACAAAGCCCCAGTGAAATCAGCGCCCAGCGCTCCCATGCCCTCAATTACCGCCAGTTAGCAGAAAAACACGCCGCGAACAATTAAGATCAGTAGCTGTAAGTACCCGCCTGCACCATGGATCTTCGGCTTGTTTTAGTTGCCTCACCGATCCTTTTGGCAGTGGGCTGGGCTGGCTTCAATATCGGCCGTGCTGCCGTTGGTCAGCTGCAACTACTGCTGAAGCGATCCCGCGGTTGATTTTTTGAGCGTTGATTTTTTTGAACGTTGATCATCTAAACGTGCTTGTGATCGGTGCTGGCCTGGCTGGCACTGAGGCTGCATGGCAGGTGGCCCGCGCTGGTGTGCCAGTTACCTTGGTGGAGATGCGTCCGCTACGGCGCTCACCAGCCCACCACAGCAGTGAATTCGCAGAACTTGTTTGCAGCAATAGCTTTGGCGCCTTAGCTAGTGATCGGGCCGCAGGGCTGTTGCAACATGAATTAAGGCAACTTGGTTCTCTCGTTATCAGCACCGCTGATCAGCATGCGGTGCCGGCTGGTGGTGCCCTAGCCGTTGATCGAGGCAGCTACAGCGCCGCCCTCACCAGCGCCCTAGAGCACCATCCACTGGTAACCATTGAACGCCGTGAGCAAATCAGCCTGCCGGACCCTGAACAAATCACTGTGCTCGCCACCGGGCCGCTCACCAGTGAACCCTTAGCTGAATCGCTACGCAGCTTCACCGGTAGGGATGAGTGCCATTTCTTTGATGCCGCTAGCCCGATTGTGGCAGGGGAAAGCATTGATTTAAACAAGGCATTTCGCGCCTCCCGCTACGACAAAGGCGATGCTGATTACATCAATTGCCCCATGGATAAGGAGCAATTCCTGCATTTTCGCCAGGCCTTACTTGAGGCAGAGCAGGCAGAACTTAAGGATTTTGAGAAAGAGAGTGCCAACTACTTTGAGGGCTGCCTGCCGATCGAGGAGTTAGCGCGCCGCGGGGAAGACACCATGCGCTATGGCCCCTTAAAACCAATCGGCCTTTGGGATCACCGCTGGGGTGATGTGAACGATAGAGATGTGCGCAGGGCAAAACGGGCCTATGCGGTGGTGCAGCTGCGTCAGGAAGATAAAGATGGCCAACTCTGGAATTTAGTTGGCTTCCAAACCAACCTCAAATGGGCGGAACAGAAACGGGTATTGCACTTAATTCCGGGCCTAGAAAACGCCGAATTTGTGCGATTTGGTGTGATGCATCGCAACACCTTCCTTGAATCACCCCAATTACTAAAAGCCAGCCTGCAATTTCGCCAACGGCCAAATCTATTGGCTGCAGGCCAAATCACTGGCACCGAAGGTTATGCAGCAGCGGTGGCAGGCGGCTGGTTAGCAGGCACAAATGCCGCCCGTTTAGCCCTTGGAATGGAAACTATTTCACTGCCAAACACCAGCATGATCGGTGCACTAACCCATTTCATTGCAGAAGCACCCACAGCTAAATTTCAACCGATGCCGCCTAACTTCGGCCTCTTACCTGAATTAAACACTCGCATTCGCGACAAGCGCGAACGCTATGGCGCCTATCGCGACAGGGCTCTTGCCGATCTCGGAAGAGAATTAGCAGAATTCACTAAGCGCAAGTAACCAAAATATTTGCAGTAATAATATTCTTTCTCCTGCTGCAAGCCCCGCCAATCACGCTTGAGAATCCAGAGAAAACCATAGCCCAACCACTTAAAATTGATCCCAATAAAAACTGATAGTGAACAGCTTTTCCGAAAGATTAGATTGATATTGCCAAGCAAATTGGCATTCAACAGCTTGACACGATTGAAAAGATTAATCAGATAAATTCATCGATTGCGATTGCTGAAAAGTTAACTAAAAATCCACAGAAATTAATTGCATTCATATGAGGTCAGTTAAAACCCGGAGGCTTATGGTTGCCTCGGCACTGCTCTAAAGAGCATCTTCCAACAAGGCAATGGCTAAACACGAAATGGAATTAATTTCGAGTGATATAGAAAATCCTATTCTTGATTCTCAACTTCAAATTAACCAGGGTCATGCAATCTTAAAGGGAATTGATTACTACAGCTACTAACCAGCAAGTTCACATAAATTGCCCTAGGGTTGCTTTCAATAGCTCCGCAGCCAAGGTGAACAGCAGCAGCCCCCATTGGGATGTAATCGTGGTTGGCGCTGGCATCGGCGGCCTCGTAACCGCTAGCCAACTGGCGGCAAAAGGCGCCAAGGTTCTTGTGCTGGAGCGTTATTTGATACCCGGTGGATCTGGTGGCAGCTTCAAACGGGCTGGCTACACCTTTGATGTGGGTGCCTCGATGATTTTTGGTTTTGGTGAAAAGGGTCACACCAACCTGCTAACCCGCGCCCTTGCAGATGTGGGTGAATGCTGCGAAACCATTGCCGATCCAGCCCAGCTTGAATATCATCTACCAAACAACTTATCAGTTGCAGTTGATCGCAACTATGAAAGCTTTATATCAACTTTGACAGCCAAATTTCCTAAAGAAGAAAAAGGAATACGCGCATTTTATAATGCTTGCTGGCAGGTATTTAACTGCCTTGATGCCATGCCATTGTTATCACTTGAAGATCCTGCCTATCTAGCTAAGGTGTTTTTTAAGGCACCACTAGCATGCCTTGGCCTTGCCCGTTGGCTGCCCATAAATGTGGGTGATGTGGCACGAAAACATATCAATGATCCAGAGCTGCTCAAATTTATTGATATGGAATGTTTTTGTTGGAGTGTGATGCCCGCTGATCGAACGCCGATGATAAATGCAGGCATGGTTTTTTCTGATCGCCATGCCGGTGGCATCAACTATCCCAAAGGAGGTGTTGGGGTGATTGCAGAAAAATTAGTGAGCGGCTTAGAACGCCATGGCGGCCATATTCGCTACAAAACAAGGGTAACAAAGGTGTTGCTAGAAGCTGGCAAAGCAGTTGGCGTGCAACTGGCGAATGGGGAGCAAATCCGCAGCCGAAAAGTGGTAAGTAATGCCACCCGCTGGGATACTTTTGGTGCTCTTATTGATTCAGCCCACAGCCCAAAAGCAGAAAACAGCTGGCGAAAACGCTATAAACCATCACCATCTTTCCTTTCTCTACATTTAGGCATTGATGCTGCAGTGGTGCCGCCTGGTTTCCATTGCCACCACTTATTACTAGAAGATTGGCAACAGCTTGAAGCGGAACAGGGTGTTGTTTTTGTGTCTATGCCTACCCTTTTGGATCCCCACTTGGCGCCGGCTGGTAAACATATCCTGCATTGCTTTACGCCCAGCTCCATGGAGCATTGGCAAGGCCTATCGCCCTCCCTTTACAAAGCAAAAAAAGCAGCGGATGCCAATCAATTAATCAACCGCCTAGAGGCACTACTGCCCGGCCTAACAAATGGGATAAGCCACCGAGAGGTGGGCACTCCCCGCAGCCATCGCCGTTTCCTTGGCCGCCACCAGGGCAGCTACGGGCCAATTCCAGCCATGCGTTTACCCGGCTTATTACCGATGCCCTTTAATCGCACCGGCATCAATGGCCTCTATTGCGTTGGTGATTCCTGTTTTCCAGGCCAAGGGCTTAATGCAGTGGCCTTTAGTGGATTTGCCTGTGCCCATCGCATCGGCGCTGATTTAGGCATCAACCCATGGGCCCTACCTGCATAAATAAATGAGCACCTATCCGATGGCTCCACTGATTAAGTACACATTGCTAATTTTATATTTAGCTCTGGTATTACCCCTACCGGTGCTTGCTCCAATCGCAATCAAATATTGGCTATTGGCAGCCACACTGCTCGGTTTTTTGTTGGTATTGGCCCTCGTTAGTGAGGAAGTACAGCTGGATTCCAGCAGTTTAAAAGTTTGCTATCCCAGCTGGTGCCGTTGGTTTATGCGCCGCGGCTGGCAGCTACCACTGGCTGATATTAAGGCCCTCATACCTGTTGCCACAAGCCAGGCGGGCCGTGTGTATTACTTACGTACAAAAGATGCTTCTTTTTTATTACCGCAACGGGTGGCAAATTTTTCGGAACTGCTGGCTAATTTGCAGCAGACCACTGGTATAAACACAAGCTCCGTGCAGCGGTTAACACCCCCCTGGACCTATCAATTGTTAGCTGTTTTAAGTGTTTTGTTGCTTACCGCTGAGTTGCTCAGTGCCTGGTTCCAAGGTTTGAGTTGGCAGCTGGTCTTGGGGGGTGGCATCAAGGGTTGAATCCTTATCGGGCAAGTTATCCAAGCTAAAGCGATAGCCCTGTTGCCTCACGGTTTCAATACCACCGCCTTCACCTAAACCGGCCTGCTCCAACTTGCGCCGCAAGGTGAGCACTTGTGTATCTACGGAGCGGGGGCCACCGCTAAATGGCGGCCAGGCCATGGTGAGCAACTCCTGGCGGCTACGCACATGGCCGGGGGGCATCATCAAAGCGCAGAGCAAGGCAAATTCCCGCGGGCTTAGTTCAACCGGTTGATCCCGCAGGGTTACCTGCCGCAACAACAGATGCACAGCTAGGGGGCCAACGCTTACTTTTTCCTGCAGACCACTGCTGCGGCCCAATAATTTGCGGCAGCGGGCGGCCAGTTCCTCCAAGCCAAATGGTTTGCGCAACACATCCTCCGCGCCGCCATCAAGCAAAGACACCACCGCTTCTGCCCCCGTGCGGGCCGTGAGCACCATCACGGGGCAGCGCAGCTGGGCTGCCAGTTTCAAAGCGGTGGTTTCTTCGAGCAGCTCAGCGCTAACAAGCAGCTCAGGTTGCTCTTGGATGCAAACCTCAAGGGCTTCAGTGGCACTACCCACTGCAGCGGCCATGTGGCCGTCTTGGCGCAATCGCTGGGCAAGCACCATCCGCAAAGTGGGGTGTGGATCCACCACAAGGATGCGGTACTGGCCAGGTGGTTCCACCAATGAGTTAGCTGGGCCCTCTACCGTAACTGGGATGATCCGCTTTGCTGGCTAAAGGCGATGCCTTACCAGCTGTCCCCCCATGACCGCGCTGCAACACCCAAACGCCATTCGTCATTTCCAAAGCCTCTGTGATGCCATGCAAGAGATGGCGCTGCGACACAGCGGCCCCTCTGAACTGCGGCTTTATGCCGACGGTTATTGCCATGCCCTCAGGCGCACACAACAGTTAGATCCCTTGAGCCAAAGGCGATTTGAAGAATTGGTGGATCGTTGGATTCACGATCCATCCAGTTTTGTGGGCCCCGATGGCGACCCCAGCCGCTTGTATGAAACCGAACGGCGCTAGGAAGCAAGGGCGATCGCTAGCTTTTCTTTCAACTCTCCGGAGTTGTAAAGCTCGATCAGGATGTCTGATCCACCTAGGAATTCACCCTTTACATAAATTTGGGGAATCGTGGGCCACTCCGAATATTCCTTGATCCCTTGGCGAATTTCCTGGTCGCTCAACACATCAAACGTATCGAAGGGCACCCCTAGGGCATTAAAAATTTGAACGGCATTATTGGAGAAACCGCATTGGGGCATCAATTTATTGCCCTTCATAAACAGCAGCACGGGGCTTGCTGCAATCAAGCTTTCAATTCGACTTTTGAGTGAAGCATCCATGGGAATTGCAGAAATAAACAATCTTGTTGAACCCTAGGAGGGGCAGGCAGTTGTTAAGGCAAGGGCATGGATCGCCTCGCTAGCCAGTTCACTGCGCAAGGCGCCATAAACCAGCTGGTGTTGTTTCACCCGCGATAGATCCCTAAAGCCCTCCCATAACACCTTCACCTGGAGGTGGTCGCCGCCACCGGTGAGGTCTTCCACTTCCACTTGGGCACCGGGCAGCACCTGGCTGATAGCGGCTGCCACAGCATTTGGTTGAACCATTTAAATCAGTTGGTAGCAGCTGCTGCAGGTGCAGCGTAGGGGGTAGAAACAAAACCCACCTCAACCAGTTGCTGATAGGCCTTACGCCCATCAGCAGTGCTGGGGGTCATCAATTTCACCACTTCCACTAGCAGGGGTACGGCCACTTCCGATTGGTTTTGACGCCTATAAACAGCCGCTAAACGCAAGTTGGCCTGGGCTAACTTTTCAATCGATTCACGACCCTTTTGGTCCATATCCCTTGGTATGCGGGCATCAAGGCCGCGGAAGGCGCCGCCCAAATCGCGATAGAAAGACAACAAAGACCTGGAGGCATTACGGGCCTTGTCGTAAGACTTCACCGCTTCAGTTAAGTTGCCGCTCGCTGCTTCCCGGTCGCCCTTAGCAAGCAGGGCATCAACGGAACTGAGGTTGAAACCGTCGTTTGATTGAGAAGCATTTGCTTGGGCAAAGCAAACAACTGGTGTAATGGGAATCACCAAGCCGATGGCAAGGCTTGAGAGCAGCAACAATCGGCGCATAAACCCTATGGTGATTTGAAATCAAATAACTGTATTTGGTGATTTAGGAATTACCCACCCAGGCACGGGCCGCTTCCTCAGCTGAACGCATTTCCTTGGCAAGCCGCTCTTCCAACTCCGCAGCAGCCGTTTTACCCGTTCCATTAAGCAACAGGGGCGCCCCAAAACAAAGGGCCGCTCGATCCCACCAGCGCGGAATAGGGTGGCTATAGGCCAAACCCACTGGCACCACAGGCACCCGTAAACCTTTGAGCTGGGCCAAGCTGGCTAGGCGTGGCAAGCCCGGCTCCAGGTTCAATTCCCTTTGATCGCGGCGAATTGTGCCCTCCGGGAACACCACCACCTGTTCCCCCTGGGCTAAAAGATCCAAGGCAAACCTCAAGCTGCTGGTGCCTGGTTTGCTTTGGTCGATGGCAAAACAACCCAAGCGTTCTAAAAACCAACCCTGCAAACCCACCATCTCAGTTGTTGTAACCATGAAGCGACAATCCCTGCCGTGAATGCGGCGGCCGGCAGCCATCGGCAACATCAAGGCATCCCAGCGGGAGCGATGGGTGGGGGCAAGCAGCACCGGTCCCCTGCGGGGTAGGTGCTCAATGCCGAGCACCTTGGTGGATTTGAAATAACAACGTAAAGCGAGGTCTTGGGTAGCCCACATCGCCACTGGCGCAAGCCAAGGAGCCACTTCACTGCGGATTGGATCGGCCATCGCCAAACCATATCCAGCTAAGCGGTTTCTAAGATCAATACCTGGACAGCATTTGCGATGGCCAGCCTCGGCGTAAATATCGATCACATCGCCACCGTGCGCCAAGCCCGCCGCACGGTGGAGCCAAACCCCGTAACCCTTGCCTTGCTTGCGGAACTTGGTGGCGCCGATGGCATCACCGTGCACCTAAGGGAAGACCGCAGACACATTCAAGACATCGACGTGGAGCTGTTGCGGGCCACCCTGCGCAGTCGCCTCAATTTGGAGATGGCCGCTACCGCCGAAATGCAGGCGATCGCCCTGAGGCTCAAGCCTGCCATGGTTACCCTTGTGCCGGAGCGGCGGGAGGAGGTAACAACTGAGGGGGGCCTGGATGTGGTTGCCATGGGCAGCCAACTGCAGCAATGCATTAATGAAATCCAGTGGGCTGGCATCCCCGTGAGTTTGTTTGTGGATGCTGATGCCAAGCAACTGCAGGCCTGCCATGCCAGCGGTGCCCTTTGGGTGGAACTGCACACCGGTTCCTACGCCGATGCCCCATGGGGCACAAAACAAGCCCAAGAATTAGCCAAATTGATTGAAGCCACCCAGCACTGCCGTGAAATGGGTTTACGGGTGAATGCCGGCCATGGGCTCACCTACCAAAATGTTGAGCCTGTGGCTGCAATCCCAGGGATTGAGGAGCTAAATATCGGCCACACAATTATCGCAAGGGCCCTTGCCGTAGGGCTTGAGCAGGCGGTGCGACAAATGAAGGCGCTTGTGCTTAACCCCCGCCCCCTAGAGCAGAATCCAGGGCCAAACAACGCTTTTTGCTAATGGCCACCTATTACTACGTAGCAGCCAGTGAAAATTTCCTCACGGAAGAGGAACCCCTAGCGGAGGTGCTAAGTGAACGGCGCCGCAACTACGCCGAAAATTCCAAAGAGATTGATTTCTGGCTGGTGCGCAAGCCCAGTTTTTTAAATGCAACTGAACTAAACAAAACAACAGCTGCCGTACCTAGGCCAGCAGCTGCAGTGATATCAACGGATCGCAGTTTCATTGATTTCATGAAACTACGCTTGGAATTCGTGCTCAAGGGCGAGTTTGAAGCGCCGAGCGAAACAATTCCCGATCCCCTTGCAAGCGAGGGTTGAGCTCCCCATCAAGGGCTTGAAATTCCAGGCTTTGGCCCTGGATTTGGTTTGAAAGCAGCTGTTGGAGGCGTTCAAGCTCATCGGGATGAAGCTCTCCGTTCTCCCTCCATTGGAGATCGGTGGTCACGGCGTTGAAAATTGGCTAATCAAGTACAAAATTCTGTCAGCAATTCAACTTGGATGGGTGCTTTCTTAAGCAAAAATACCTTGAAAAAAGCTGAAGATCGCTTCCTTGCCTCCTGGTTTTGTTCCGTTTAATCCAAAGCAACAGCATTGAAACCCTGGCTGCTGCCCTGGCTGAACAGTTGCTGGCAAACACACCCGAGGATCCCTTTGCCGTGCAAAAGGTGTTGGTTAGCACCAATGCCATGGGGCGTTGGCTGGCCCTTGCTTTAAGTGAACAGCTGGGAATTTGCGCTGGCATCGATTTTGATTTTGGTGGCCGCTACCTGCGCAATCTGGTGCGGCAACTAGCAGCGCAGCCCAGTGATATCGCTGATCCGTGGGAACCAGAACAGCTGCGCTGGCACCTGGCCCAAATGCTCCCCCAGATTCCAGCTAGCCATCACTGGCAGAACAATTCACAGCTAAACCGGCAGCAATTGCAATTCCTGTTGCAATTAAGCGACACCCTTGATCAATACGGCCTCTATCGCCCAGCGGCAATTCGCCGCTGGTTAGCAGCGGAAAACCTTGATTTCGATGCCAAACCGCTCGAGGCAAGCGAACTCTGGCAAGCGCAACTCCTGCGTAACTTGCAAAACAAAGCCAAGGCCCTCGGCTTTGATCACCCCAGTGAACGCTTACTGCATGCGCCGCAACGCTTAGCCAAGGCAGAAAAGCTGTTTGAGCAATGGCAGCAAGAGGGACCGCTGCATGTGTTTGGCCTCTCAAGCCTGGCCCCGGCCTTTTGGCAATTGCTTGCAACCATTGCCGCCAGCGGCCGGCGGGATGTGGTGCTCTACCTGCTGAGCCCATGCAACGCCCCTTGGGGTGCCATGCCCCCTCCGATCAACAACGAAACCAGTGCGGTTGAACAGCTGGAAACAATGCTTCTTTACAAAGGGCATCCCCTGCTGGCAAACCTCGGGCGCACCCTGCGGGATTTTGATTGGCAACTGGAACTTATTTCCACCAATCTTGAAGAAAAGTTCCAACGACACTCCCTGCCAAGCCCACCCCTTAAGGAGGGGGCAATGCTCTTAGATCAACTCAAACACGATCTAGCAACCGGCTTAAAAGCCAATCCCCTAGAGCTAAAACCAGAGCAGCTAAACCTCCAGATAATCCACTGCCACGGCGATCGCCGTCAGGTGGAGGAAGCCCACGAAGCAGTGCTTGCCTTAATGGCCCGCGACCCCAGCCTGCAACCGCACCAGGTGTTGCTGCTCACAACGGATGTGGCCTGTTTTGCCCCCTTAGTGCTCGCCACCTTTGAGCAACCAGGTGGCAGCAGCAACCCCCGCCACCTGCCAATTCGCGTTACCGATCGCACCCTTAGGCAACGCAATCCGCAAATCAATCTTCTATTTCAACTGCTAGCCCTAGCCGGCAGCCGCTACGAAAGGGAAGCGGTGCTCGATTTATTGCTGCTGCCACCGGTGGCGCAAGCGATGCAACTTATCGATTTAGAACATCACCAATGGCTGCACCTAATCCAAGCGGTTGGAATCACCTGGGGAAAAGATGGCAACCATCGCCAGCAGTGGGGTTATCCGGCTGGCGGCGAAAACAGTTGGCAATGGGGCCTAGATCGCCTGCTGCTGGGCCTACTAATAGAAGATCCATTTCCCGCTGAAGCTGCAGCCCTCGGCGAATGGCAAGGCATAGCCGCCCACGGCGATCCGCTTTTAACAGCTGCTTTAGTGCAGTCCCTAATCAAGGCCTGCGAAACCCTATTTGATTTATTACGACGCCTCGAAGCACCCCTTGCTCCAGGGGCCTGGGCAGAGGCACTAGCCGATGCCGTGCAAGGGCTCAGCAACAGCGCTGGCCTTAATGGCTGGCAGGCACCTGAACTCTATGAATTGCTCAAACCATTGCGCACTGCCCAGGAGATTTTTAATACCCAGCAGATTTTTAATACCCATGAAAATGCGCCCCTGCTTGAGCGGGAGGCAGTGGTTTTACTGCTGGAGGAGGCAGAAGCCCAAGAGCAAGGCCGTTATGGCCATGTAAGTGGTGCCGTTACCCTCAGCGCCCTTGAGCCGATGCGCTCCATTCCCCATCGGGTGGTGGTGCTGCTGGGCATGGATGAAGAACGGCTACCACGCCAAGACAATTTCGCGAACTACAACCTGATGGCGCGCAACCCCTGGCGGGGCGATCGCAGCCGCCGCCAAGAGGATCGGGCAATCCTGCTCGAAACCTTGCAGGCCTGCCGCCACCACTGGATTGCCACCTACACGGGCACTGATCCGCGCACGGGGGAAGAACAAAACCCAGCGGGCCCCCTGGCCGATTTAATCAGCTGCTTAACAACTCAATACCGCTGCAGTGATGGCAGTGCGATCAAAGATCTATTGGTGCGCCGCGCCCCACCGCTGCGGCCCCTGCCATCAGCCCCGATCAATGGGCTTGAAGCCCTATGGCCTGCCAATTTGGATTGGCCAGCCACTGAAACAGCCAGCAGCGATCTAAGCGAATTACAACTATTTTTCAGCGACCCGGCCCGGGGATTTCTGCGGGCCCATGGCATCCAACTGCAACGCAAACCAGAGCAAGCCTGGGATCCAGAGGAAACAGAATTAGATGGTTTGCATCGCTGGCAAATATGCGAACAAATGCTGCCCCTAGGGATTGATGGGCTCAGCCCAGCTGCTTGGCAACAGCAACAGGAGGCCCTAAAGCGCCGGGGCAAACTGCCCTCAGGTCCGGCCGCCCAGGTGGTTAGCGCCAACCTTCGCCAGCGCAGCCTTGCCCTACTCCAAATTGATCAGCAACTACAGCAAAGCCAGCCAAACTCACAACGCATTATCAGCAGCGGTGTTTTAAACGCAAAACGCAAGCTGCAAGCTTGGATTGCCCATTTGGATGCCAATCAAACCAAACCACGCACCACCTATTTAATTGGCCCAAAAGCAAGCGGTGAACAGGAAGAATTAATCAGCTTATGCCTTGATCCCATCGATTCAGCAACAGCTAACAAACACCTAGCTCTGCTGCATAAATTACATCAAGAAGGCCTAAGTAGGCCCTTGCCATTTGAGCCAGAAGCCAGTTGGTTGCTGCTTAACTACCGGCAAAATCCAGAAGCGAATTGGAATCAATTAGATGATTACCAATGGCCAGATTCAATTATTCAATTAAATCGTGGCGAGGCACCAAGTTTATTTAGTTGGTGGGATCAGGCTGATTGTTTGAACCTAGCTGAGCAGATTTTGATACCGCTTGATGAAGCATTGGCAGCCTCCAAAATATCATGATTAACCTTAACTTAAATGGCACTCTGCCCTCTGGCACCGAGGTGATCGAGGCGAGCGCCGGCACGGGTAAAACCTATGCCCTCAGCCATCGGGTATTGCGTTTAATTGCAGAACAAGGGGTGCCTATGGAATCAATCCTGGTGGTTACTTTCACCAGGGCGGCGGCGGCAGAAATTCGCAGGCGTATTCGTGATCGCTTGAACTTGGCCGCCACCGCATTGGCGATGGCCATCGCTCAACAGGCGGAAAATAGCCCAGTCCTAGATGAAACCCTTGCCCCTTTAATCGTTAGCTGGCATTCAAGTTCCGATCCCTATGAACCACTGCTACGACTATTAAAAGCATTAGATCAAGTTGATTTAGCCCCAATCAACACCATCCATGGCTTCATCAAAACCCTAATTCGCGCAAACGGGCCCTTGCTAGCCATTGATCCGATGGTGGGATTACAAGAAAACAACCAGGAATTGCTATTTAATCTTGTTACCCATTGGCGCCGCTGCAAGCTATCGCCAAGTTCAAGCCCCTGGCAGGCATGGGTGCATAGCCACGCTGATCTAAGGGCAGACCAACTTTTAAAGCTAGCCCAATTGATAGACGACGACCGCGATATGCAAATAGCCAATCCCAAACATGCAACTGATCCCGAGCAACTGTGGGCAGATCTAGAGCAGCGTTTTCACAATGCCCTCGCAAGCCAAGGCGATGAAACTGCAGCCGCATTGGTTGCCCTATGTAAAGGCAAAGGCAATGAAACTCCCGTAAAAATAATTCCTAAAACCAGGCTAACTGAATTGCCAAGCCGGCTGGAGATAGCAAGGCAGCAGTTTTTTTTAGATCCCTCGCCTCGCAATGCAAAAACCTATCGCCATCTATGCCAAGCCTTCGCCACCAATCGCCTGCGTTTGGTGCTGGCCGACCCAAGCCAGGCACCAACAGCTGGGCTCCATCACCTGGCTGATCAACTCTGTTATCAACCAATTGAACAACTACTTCAGCGATTCTGCCTGCATATAAAAGAGCAGGCCAGCGGCCAAAGGCTGGCTCAAAACCTACTAAGTTTCTCCGATCTACTAGAGCGGGTTGATCCTGAAAAACTTGAGCCAGATCAATTAATCGCTCTTAAAACCTGGGCACAGCGTAAATATAAATGCTGCTTAATCGATGAAGTAGTTGTTCAATTGG
>MWMJ01000018.1:0-22817 GCA_002151525.1 Synechococcus sp. Lanier
TTCCCGCCACAGGGAACCATCGCTGCGCAAAGTGAGCAATATTGCCCCTTCAGCCTCCACAAGGCGGCAGGTGAGCAGCGGTACCAACTCCAAAAAACGGCTCAGGTTGGTAAAACTACGCAGGGCAAAACCAAGTGATGCCAAAAGCTCTTGATTTCGCCTTTGCTCCCGATTGAGGCTATCGATCAGCTGCCGCAAAGAAGCCGCAGGGGTAATCGCGCTAACCGATCGGTGGGTAGGCGGCTGAGCGCCCATGGGGCTGCCGCAGGGGGCCCTAAGTTAGCTAGTTACGGGCGAGTAAGGCTTCAACAAACTCAAAGCTATTGAAAGGCCTCAAATCCTTAATGCCTTCACCGGCCCCGATAAAACGAATCGGCAGGCCAGTTTCAGCTGCCACGGCAAGGGCAACACCACCGCGGGCACTGCCATCGAGTTTTGTGAGCACCACCCCTGTGAGCTGCGCAGCAGCGGCAAATGCCATCGCCTGGCGCAAACCATTTTGACCTTGGCTGGCATCAAGCACCAGCAACGATTCAACCTTGGCTTCTGGTGCCAGGCGATCGATGATACGCCGCACCTTTGCTAGTTCTTCCATCAAGTTGTGTTTGGTTTGCAATCTTCCTGCAGTGTCAACAAGCAGCAGTTCAATATTTTTTGATCGCGCTGCACCGATGGCATCAAACACAACAGCGGCGGGATCAGCATTGGCGGAGGGGTTAGCGATCACAGTTACCCCGCTGCGTTCTGCCCACACCTGCAATTGCTGCACCGCAGCAGCCCTGAAGGTGTCCCCTGCTGCCACCAGGCAGCTATAACCGCTGCGCACAGCCAAATTGGCAAGTTTGCCCAAAGTTGTGGTTTTACCAACTCCATTCACACCAACTATCAACCAAATATTCAATTGATTTTTATCTGGTGCCAACAGGGGCAATACGCCTTTATTACTAAGCGGTTTTTCAAGTTGTTCGCGCAATTCCTGCTTGAGCAAACCCAGGGCTCCTGTGGCATCAAGCACGCCTTCATTCATTCTTTTGCGCAGGCGATCAAGGGCCTGATCAGTGCTTTCAACACCCACATCAGCGCGCAGCAACAGGCTTTCAATTTCCCCTAAAGACTGTTCTGATAGGGGGTCATCACCAAGATTTTCAAGCAGCTGTGTAACAAAACCCTGGCGGGTTTTTTCCATGCCGGCCCGCAACTTAGCGAGCCAATCAATCTCCTCGATAGATACTTGCGCCGCTGATCTTCCCTGGGCTGCAAGCACCTCTGCCGACCAAAGAAAATCGGCATCCAATTGGCCTAATTCAGGTTCTGCTGGCGCCGGTTCTTGGGCCAAATTTGCCAGCCGTTCCTCACGCTTAGCCGCTGCCTGCTCTAGCAGCGAAACAACGGGTTTTTGTTCTTCTAATTTTAGTTCTTCTAAGGGTTTTTGTTCTTCTGTGGATTTTTGTTCTTCGATAATTTCTACTTCTTTAGCAGCTTCTACTTTTTCAACAGCCTCTACTTCAGATTGGCTGCCTTGCTGTTGGGCCTTGAGGCGGGCGTAGGCCTCCTTTGCCCAAGCCAAGGCATCTTCTGCAGCCTCCGCCTCTGGGGTGGGGCGTTGGAACCAGTCAAATTCAGACATCGTTAGCTAGCCAATTCAGTGGAGGCAGATATGTATCGCCTCAGCACCCCATTGATCTTGCGCCTACCGGCCTCATCGCTGTAGCGATTGGCTAATTCAACAGCCTCATTAATGGCCACAGCTGTTGGTGTTTGAAAAGCTTCAATTTCCACCACCGCCAACCTGAGGATGTCTTGATCGATGCGGGGCAGACGGGTTAGGCGCCAACCTTCCATTACCGCATCAATGCGACTATCGAGGGAGGGCTGAGCTGCAAATACGGCCTTGGAGCGCTCAAGGGCCCATAGGCGCAGGTCTTGTTGATCGGCAAGCAACAACAAGCGCGGAAATTCCAAACTGGCTGATAGCCGGTTCAAAACCTGCTCTGCAGATTCCAAACCCCTGTGCAAATGTTGGCGCACCCTATCGTTTTCGCCTTCGCTTAATTCACTATCAAGCAAAGCCTGTTGGGCCTGCTGCAATTGATCTGCCGATTGATCTAGGGCCTCCCTCAGATGACTGTTAAGCGATGTGAGCGCTTGGGCTAAAAGTTGTTCACAACTACTGGGGGTTCGATCCGCTTTTTGACCAAGAATCAACAGGGCCAGTTCCCTGGCAATCGAGCGGTTCTGCATCAACTTCAGGGCTTGGGGGGACCCGGCAGGGGGGAGGGCCGCAATTGGGCTAGCAGGCTAGAGAAACTGCGATTAACAGGGCTATCACGGTCATCAGGGCTAACGATGCCCGCCGAAATGATTGTTCTAAATGCATCTTCAACACTTAGATCAATATCCCTAACGGCGGTTTCAGGTACCACTGTGTACCAACCGGTGGTGGGATTTGGTGCTGTTGGTATGAACACACTCAACATCGGCTGATTGAAACCAGCGGCCATCGATGCCCCCAAAACTCCTGTAACAAAGCCGAGGGAATACAAACCTTCGCGGGGATATTCCACCAACACCACCCTGCGAAAACGGCTGCTGTTATCACGTAGAACAGTTTCCAGAATCTGTTTAAGCGTTTTATAAACAGATCCCGCCAATGGAATCCGAGCCAGGGTGCCCTCGCCGTAATCCAACAACCAACGGCCAACGATATTGCGGGCCATCAAACCGATTAAAAGAATGCCCAGCAGGGGCACCAATAAACCAGCCAGCAGATTGATTAGTTCCTGCAGGAGGGGATTAAGGGTATTGAAAGGGTTGAATTGTTTCGGCACCGAGGTGAGGAAACTCACCACAAAACGGGTCACCAAAGTGGATAACCAAATCGTGGTTGCCAGGGGAATCACCACCAGCAAACCCGCGATCAGGTCGTTCTTGAGGTCTTGTTGCAACCGCACATTTACGGGCGGTTCTGGTCTGGGGCGGGTCTGCACCAAGGGAGTTGAGCAGCAAGTCGCTAATGCAACTTAGCCACAGGGGCGCCCATTAGAGGATTGCAGCCATTGCAACCGCCGCAATAGCTATGGCCAACAGCAATGCCACTCCAGTGCCACTGAAACGCCGTTGGCCAAGGGTTAACGATCTAGCCCGCTCCGCTTGCTGCACCTGTTGTTTCAGCTGACCCAAGCGGCCATCAATAAACCTTTTTGCCTGGCCACTGGCCAGCTCATCACTCAGGTTTGGATTCAATTGACCCGCTTGGCGCAGCTGACCCACCAGGGCTTTAATCAATTGAGGGTTGTTGCTTTCCGCCTGGGCTCGCTCCAATTCCATTTGTTTTTGACTCACCGCCTGATCAGCCTGTTTCTGCAGGATTGCGTTGCCGCTGATCGTTACTGGCACTGCCACCAAAAGCGATAGGGCCAAGGCGATACCCACCCCAAACACCGTCCAGCGCAGGGGGCTGCGCAGCTGCTGCGGTTGATCCAGGCGCGAACCCACCAACATGAAGAGCAAACCCACCAAAGCCATGGGGGAACCCTTGATCAGGGTGTCTACCACCAATTGACTGAAAGCCTCTTCGCCCCACGCATTGGCACTAAGCACCGCCAGCATTTCTAAAGCGAGCACCAGCACCAGCACACCGCCGATCCAGCGCAACAAACCAGATAAACGGGAAGGGGAAAGCTCAGGCACGGCACAATAAAGATGCGGCGCAACTGTAGGAGTGCCGGTGAATCTTGCCGACCAGTTGAAACAAAAGGCCCTTGCCCAAGGATTTGCCGTAGCTGGGGTTGCGTCAACATCAGCTGGGGGGCGGATGCCACTGCGCACCGCTGCGCTTGAGCGTTGGCTCGCCGCCGGTTACCAGGCGGATATGGCTTGGATGAACAATCCAAAACGTCTTGCGGTGCAGCAACTACTGCCGGGGGTACGCAGCCTTTTGGCGGTGGGCCTCAACTACTACGTGGATCAACAGCAGGGGGTTGGTGTGGCCCGCATCGCCCGCTATGGCTGGGGTAGGGATTACCACAGGCTGATCGAGCAACGCTTAAAACGCTTGGGCCGCTGGTTGGAGCTGCAGCAACCCGATAGCCGTTGGCGCGTTTGTGTTGATACGGCACCGCTACTTGATAAAGCTTGGGCTGAAGAGGCAGGTATCGGTTGGATTGGTAAAAACGGCAATTTGATCAGCCAAAGCCATGGTTCCTGGTTGCTGCTGGGCCATCTGCTCACCACTTGCGAATTAACACCAGATGCCCCAGCGATTCCCCTCTGCGGCAGCTGCAACGACTGTTTGCCGGCCTGCCCCACTGGCGCCATTGCGGAACCATTTGTGGTGGATAGCCGCCGTTGCATTGCTTTTCACAACATTGAAAACCGGGATGACACATTGCCATTACCGCTCCATGGCTGGGTTGCCGGTTGTGATTTGTGCCAGGAGGTTTGCCCATGGAATAAACACCATGCCAAAGCCAGCACTGATCCAGAACTACAACCACGCAACTGGATCCTGCTAAACAAACCGCAGGAACTAAAAGAATGGGACGACAATCAGTGGGATGAAGCGCTGCGGAGCTCGGCCCTAAGGCGAATCAAACCGCAAATGTGGCGCCGCAACCTAGGCTGCCTCTGAAATTCGCTGATCACCATGGGTCGCAGGCTGCTGGCTTTAATGGCTGCTGCTGCATGTTTGCTAGCGGCCCCCGCCCAGGCGCTTGTGCCCTATGTGTTTGTGCCAAGCGCTAAGGAACTAGGCAAAGCCGGTTTGGGTATTGCTGGTGCCGCTGCCGGGCTATTGCAGATGGGTCAGGTGGAGGAGGGTCGCAAATTGGCCCGCCTTGCCGTGCAGGTTCTTCCAAACGACCCCAGGGCCTGGCTAGTGCTTGCCGAAGCGGAACTGCGCAGCAGCCCTAAGGGTGAAAGAAACAACAAGGCCTATGAAGCCCTGGCACGGGCAAAGCAGTTAGATCCCAATAATCCTGGTGTTTGGTTTGCAGAGGGCTCCTTAAACCTGCGCAACAACAAACCGGAGGAAGCCCAAAAGCTATTGCGGGAGGGCTTGCGTTTGGATCCAAACAATCCAGGCGCCTACTTCGATTTAGGCAATGCCCAAATCCAGCTAAAGGAATTAAATCCAGCTTTGGCCTCGTTTGAAAAAGCAGCAGGGCTGCGCAAGGGATTTTGGGAAGCGATTAACAACCAAGCGATCGTGTTGTTTGAACAGGGACGCACCGCTGAAGCCGTGGGCCGCTGGCGTAAGGCTCTAGAGATCAGCTCCAATGCAGCTGAACCCAGCCTTGCCTTAGCTGCTGCCCTTTATTCAGAGGGGAAAACCTCCACAGACACCATCATCTTGGCGACACAGGCGCTTGTGAAGGAACCGGATTATGTGCTGGATGCATATCAAAAAGATCAGCTTTGGGGCGCCAAATTGCGGCAGGCCACCCAGGTGCTGTTCCGCGATGAAAGGTTGCGGGGTTCCGTGGATAGGGCCATGGGGATGGCCGGTTTTAAAGACGAGTGAATTCGCTATCTGTAGGCTGAGCCCCTTCCCTTTGCATTAGCCCATTTCGCATGGCGGACGAGCGCATCGTTCCGATTGCCCTGCATCAAGAGATGCAGCGTTCGTATCTCGAATACGCGATGAGCGTGATCGTGGGAAGGGCCCTGCCGGATGTGCGCGATGGCCTTAAACCCGTACAACGGCGGATTTTATTTGCCATGTATGAGCTGGGGCTAACCCCAGATCGGCCCTATCGCAAATGCGCAAGGGTGGTGGGTGATGTGCTCGGTAAATATCACCCCCATGGCGATCAAGCCGTTTACGACGCTCTCGTGCGGCTGGTACAAACCTTTGCCAGCCGCCACCCACTGCTGGATGGACACGGCAATTTCGGTTCGGTAGACGACGATCCAGCGGCGGCGATGCGCTACACGGAAACCCGTTTATCGCCGCTTTCCCATAGGGGAATGCTGGATGAAATCGGCAGCGACACCATTGATTTTGCCAACAATTTCGATGGTTCCCAACAGGAACCAACGGTTTTACCCGCCCAATTACCTTTCCTGCTGCTCAATGGCTGCAGTGGCATTGCTGTGGGAATGGCCACAAGCATTCCACCCCACAATCTTGGCGAGGTGGTTGATGGCCTTATTGCTTTGCTGCGCAACCCTGAGCTAAGCGATCAAAAATTACTCGAATTAATTCCTGGGCCTGATTTCCCAACGGGCGGTGTGGTGCTTACAGGTTCCGGGCTGCGGGACACCTACCTGCAGGGCCGCGGCAGCATTCCGATGCGTGGGGTGGCCCACATTGAGGAAACACAACCGGGAAAAGGCCGCCATAAACGGGGGGCGGTTGTGATAACTGAACTTCCCTATCAATTAAGCAAAGCCGGATGGATTGAAAAACTGGCGGAACAAGTAAATGAAGGCAAAATCACCGGCATCGCAGATATCCGCGATGAGAGTGATCGGGAAGGTATGAGGGTGGTGGTGGAACTAAGGCGGGATGCAAATGCTGAACAGGTTATGGCTGAATTACATAAACGCACGGCCTTACAAAGTAATTTTGGTGCCATCATGTTGGCCCTAGTGCATGGCAAACCGCAACAGCTGAGTTTGCGGCAGTTATTAGAGCAATTTTTAGAATATCGCGAACTAACAATGGTGCGGCGCACCCGCTATGCCCTTAAGCGTTGCGAAGATCGTTTAGAAGTGGTGGAAGGTTTAATCAAGGCTCTTAATGCTTTGCGCGAAGTGATTGAAATGATTCAATCAGCACGAGATAGCGCCAGTGCAAAAGCTAGTTTACAGGTGCAACTTGATTTAACTGAAAGGCAAGCGGAAGCCGTATTGGCAATGCCCTTAAGGCGTTTAACAGGGCTTGAACAGGAAAGCTTACGCAAGGAGCTTGAGGAGTTGCGCCAGGAGCAAAAAGAATTACGTCACCTGCTAGATGATCGGCCTGCATTATTAGATACTTTGGTTAAAGAGTTAAAACAACTTCGTAAACAATTTGCAACGCCACGGCGCACGCGTTTACAGGAAGGCGGCGACGACCTGGTGGCGCAAAGGGCAGCAGCCCAAAGGCCAAATGCGGAGGCGCAAAGATTGCATGCCCTGGCTGCCATCAGTAGCGACAACCGCCTTTTATTACAAAGTGACGGCCTGTTGCGGATCGCCAGCCCCCAAAGCCTTGGCAAATTGCACCTGAGTGGACCGCTGCCTTTTGGGGACCATGGCGCCCATGGTCAATTGATCATGGCTGTGCAGCCTGCACCCACCTTGCTGGCCTTCACCAGCGGCGGTCGCGTGGCGGCATTGCGATGGGAATTTGCAGCACAACAACCGGGGCCGATTGAAAAATTCCTACCAGAAAGTGTTGATGGTCAAGGGGAAAAAGTAGTTGAGGTTTTAGTATTACCGCCAGAAGACATCAACTTCTCCATTGGTTTATTAAGTAGTGATGGCCGCTTTAAAAGAATTGCGGCTGAAGAATTTAGGGAACTATCTGGGCGGGCAACAACAGTTCTAAAGTTAAAAGATGGCGTGGTGTTAGAACGGGCTGTTATATGTAAAGAAACTGATAATTTGATTGTTGCCAGTAGCACCGGTCGCAGTTTGCGGCTCCCCATAGATGATAACAATGTTCCCCTGATGGGCCGCACTGCCCAAGGACCCACATTGATGAGGTTGTTGCCAGGCGAAACGATTGTTGGCGCCGCCGTTACTGCTGCCGATGCAGAGGTTTTATTAATTAGCGCGCTGGGGCAATTAAAAAAATTAGCAGTTTCAAATCTGCGCCTTTGTGAAAGGGGAGATCTAGGCGAAATAGCCCTAAAATTTAGCAACCGTAATGATCAATTAGTAGATCTAAGGGCCTGTGATGTTGAGTTGGTTGCCGTTGAAACACAAACGGGCAGTATCAGGTTGCAAACCGATAGCCTATTAGCAGAAGATAGCCGTGGCACCGGTTTAAACCTAGAACTACCAAAAACTGAAAAGGTTACTAGGTTATTGCCACTAAATAATCAACTATGAAATCAACTATGAGCAAACGTGTCCCGAGGGGATAAATCCCTCAGCACCCCCTGCATTAACTAAACTCCACTCTTGCCCCAACTGATTAAATTGTTTTCTTATTAATTGCAACGGTGTTCCATTGGGCAAAGTTGTTATTACTGGAAAGCGTTGATTTGGCCCAACCCTAAGCGAAACCTGAAAATCAGCATTGCAAACGTTTGCAGGGCTGCCATAGAAAGGCACGCCATAGGTTGGAGATACGTATACAGGACCTCCATAGCCTGGTTCCACATAGAAAGGCTGGGCAGCCAGATGCTGTGGGGATAGAAAAATAGCAAAACCAAAGCCAGCCAAAGCAAATTTAATTGCTTTCATTGGAGAAAAATTAATGCTTGTTTTCATTTGGTTCTCGCTTTAATGGTCATTTTTGGTTAACCAGCTGATTGTACTGGAATTGGTGCTTCCAGCATTAGTTTACGCTCACGCAGCTCTTCTTCAACCGCAATCGGATAATTACCATCAAAACAAGCAGTGCAAAAATTCTGAGCCTGTTCTTGGGCGCATTGAAGCATTCCTTCTTTACTTAAATAGGCTAAAGAATCAACACCAAGATGTTTTGTTATTTCTTCTATTTCTAAGCGAGCAGCAATAAGCTGATCTTGTGAATCAGTATCAATTCCATAAAAACAGGGATGGGTTACTGGTGGGGAACTAATCCGCATATGAACTTCCCTTGCCCCCGCTTCCCTAAATGCTTGAACTAATTTACGACTTGTGGTACCGCGAACAATAGAATCATCAACTACAACAATACGCTGGCCTTCTATAACATCTTGCAAAGGATTTAGTTTAACTCGAATTCCAGCCTCTCGCATTGCTTGTGTGGGTTGAATAAAAGTTCTACCAACATATCTATTCTTGATCAAACCGTCGCCGAAAGGAATGCCACTACTCTGAGAAAAGCCAATCGCAGCAGGAATTCCTGAATCCGGCACACCGATAACTAGATCTGCTTCCACCGGTGATTCCTGAGCTAAACGCTGGCCGATGCGTTTGCGGTAGCTGTATAAAGATTCTCCAAAAAATCTACTATCTGGCCTCGCAAAATAAATCAATTCAAATACACATAATTTTGGTGTTTCTTCACACCATCTACTCCGAAATGGATATGCTTCGCCAAGCCTAAATCTCACTAATTCTCCCGGTGCAACATCATCATTAAAACGGGCACCAACAATATCTAAACCACAGGTTTCACTACTAATTACCCAGGCGCCAGCGCCCGGTTCCCCCAGGTGACCAAACACCAATGGCCGCAGGCCATGGCCATCACGCAGGGCGTAGAGCGCATCCGGGGTGCTGATTGCAAGACTGAAGGCACCTTTGCATTTCAAAGCCGCTGCTTTTATCGCCTCATCCCAAGCCAAACCAGCATTTACGGCCTGTTGTAAAGCAAAGGCGATTAATTCGGTATCACTACTGCTTTTAATACTCAAACCATCGGCTGCTAATTGATCCCGTAATTGCACCGTATTAACTAAATTACCGTTGTGGGCCAAGGCAAATGGCCCAAGCCGGGTCATAAAAACCAAGGGTTGGGCATTGCAAACCCTTGAACTGCCGGTGGTGGAATAACGGGTGTGACCCACCGCCCGATCACCAACCATCAACTCGAGCACATTTTGATCAAATACCTGGCTCACAAGGCCCATGTCTTTATGGAGTCGCACCTTGTTGCCATCAAATACAGCGATACCTGCCGACTCCTGGCCCCGATGTTGCAGGGCATAAAGGCCGAAATAGCAAAGGCTTGCCACCTGTTCACCGGGGGCCAACACGGCGAATACGCCGCAGGCTTCCTCGATCCGATCCGGTTTTTCGGCCAAGGGATTGGTCTTCACGGATGCTTAACCAGTGTGCCCGAGCAAGCGCCGTGGCAGGGCCTCTTGATAGGCCTTGCTTAGGCAATTCAGCTCTAATTCGAAAATTTCCTCTTGGCCTATGTGTAGTTGCAGCAGCTCGTTTGCCTGCACCAAACCAATTTGCTGGTAAGGAAATCCACGGGCCTGGCTCAAGGCAATAAAAGCAGCCAATTCAGCAGCAGGAACAGTTACCAACACCCTTGCTCCCCCTTCCCCAAATAAAAGACGCTGCAACGGCAGTTCAGAACTGGCCAGCTTTAATTGGGCGCCACACCCAGCAGCCATCGCCATTTCAGCAACTGCCACCAGGAAACCACCATCGGAAAGGTCGTGGGCGGCACTAACCAAGCCAGCGGCGATCGCCGCCCTCAACATCTCTTGTAACTGCATTTCAAGGCCTAAATCAGGCCGCGGTGGCCTACCAGTGCAAAGGCCATGAACCACCTGCAGGTAACTGCTGCCGCCTAAACCAATGCGATCATCCGTAGCTTCGCTGTTGAGGGCTAAACCAAGCAGTAGCAAATGGTCACCATCAGCAGCTAGCTGTGGTTTTGGCCATGCCAAACCCACCAAACGATCCAAGCGTTCCACTAAACCAACCATGCCCACCACTGGGGTTGGTTGGATTGGCTGCACCGTGCCATCGGGCAAACGGGTGTTGTTGTAAAGGGAAACATTGCCTCCCGTAACCGGCGTATCAAGGATGCGACAGGCCTCGGCAATTCCCCTACAGGCCATGGCCAATTGCCAATAGCCGGTTGGGGTTTCCGGTGAGGGAAAATTGAGATTATCGGTAACTGCAATCGGTTCTGCACCAACGCAACTGAGATTGCGGGCCGCTTCCGCCACCGCTGCCATTCCACCCCTTTCAGGGTCTAGGGCCACCCAACGATTCGGACAATCCAATGTGGCAGCCACCCCCCTTCCACTGGCCTTAGCTCCCTCCTGGTAACGCAAGCGCAACACCGCTGCATCAGCGCCACCAGGGGGTATCACTGTGTTTGCTTGAACTTGATGGTCGTATTGCCGCCACACCCATTTCTTGCTGGCAATGGTTGGGTCATCAAGCAATTGCAGCAACACTGGCCCCACTTGATCTGCAGCAAGGGCACTAAGGCTGCTTTCCTGCCACTGCCAATGGGCTTGGATATCAGCTGGCGGTTCGCTGAGTAAATCCCGCTTATTTATTGGGGTGTCTTCTGCCAAGGCGCGGGCTGGCACCTCAGCTGCCACTTCACCGTGTTGCAACACCCTCACCACTTCTTCCTGCAGCACCCTGCCCACCACTGCCGCCTGTAATCCCCAACGGCGAAACAGCTCCATTAGCTCTTCCTCCTTGCCCGCTTGCACCACAAACAACATCCGTTCCTGGGATTCAGAAAGGAGGAAGTCGTAGGCGGTCATGCCCGTTTCACGGGCTGGCACCAAATCAAGGTTCAACTCAATTCCTAAATTGCCCTTGGCTGCCATCTCGGCGCAGCTGCAGGTGAGTCCAGCTGCACCCATGTCTTGGGCGGCAACCACAACACCACTTTTAAAAGCTTCAAGGCAAGCTTCGATTAAACCTTTTTCTAAAAATGGATCGCCCACCTGCACAGCAGGGCGATCATCAATAGAAGCTTCACTCAATTCGGCACTGGCAAAACTGGCGCCACCCATGCCATCACGGCCAGTGGTGCTACCCACATAAACCACTGGATTACCAACGCCACTGGCCCCAGATCGCATGATTTCAGTGGTTTCCATTAACCCCAAAGCCATGGCATTAACGAGGGGATTACCGGAATAACTGGGATCAAATGCCACTTCACCACCAACTGTTGGCACGCCCACGCAATTGCCGTAGTGGGCAATACCTGCCACCACTCCCTCCATCAGGCCGGCATTGCGTGGGTCTTCAAGGGGGCCAAAGCGCAGGGCATTAAGCAGGGCTAGGGGCCTTGCACCCATGGTGAAGATGTCCCGCAGGATGCCGCCAACACCTGTGGCCGCACCCTGGAATGGTTCAACGGCAGATGGATGGTTGTGGCTTTCGATTTTGAAAGCCAGGCGAAAACCTTCACCCAAATCAACAACGCCGGCATTTTCGCCAGGCCCCACCAAAATCCTTGGCCCCTCCGTGGGGAACTGCCGCAGCAAGGGCCTGGAATTGCGATAACAACAATGCTCCGACCACATCACCCCAAACATGCCGAGTTCAGCCCTGTTTGGTTCACGGCCTAAACGCCGCACAATTTCAGTGAAATCATCTTGGCTTAAACCCTCCTGCTTCAGCTGGGCTGCAAGGATTTGATCCATAGCTGAATCATTCATATCCAGGGATCCTCATCCGTTTCAGGTTTCTTAGGACGCCGGGGCTCATCATCCGCATAATCGCGCAGGCGATCACCCCATGAGCGCAGGCGATCTTCAAAACCATCAAATGAATCTGGCACTTGATCCCTAAATTGCCTTGTGCGCCGCAGCATCTGCTGCCGGATGCTGGCTTTTTCTAGGGGCAGATCATCCAACTCCTCCAATGCGGTGATTACCTGCCCCGATTGTTGATCTAATAAACGCTCTGGATCCAATCGCCACCGGCTTGTGCCAGGTAAACGGGGGTCACTGCGAGCTACCAAGTAATGCAAAATCCTGCCGCTACGCAGCTCAACAACGGCATCAACCAAACGGCCTAAACAGGTTTGCTGTTTACCTAGTAATTCGGCATCTAAAAGGGTGGGCAACAAAGCCAGGGTTTCTTGATCAGTGCTGGCAGCTTCCCCCCGCACGATCACTTCAGCTTCTGCCATGGCTACCAGTTGATTTAAACGCCACACGTTGCGCCTTGGGCCAAAGGCAGAGGGCCTGGTGCTCCAGCCCAAAAGCCGATGGCAAGGCGGATGCATCCATGCCATAAAACCAATGCCTAAGTGTGCGCCGGCTTCGTTGCGCACCCGAGCGCGAAGCAAACTGGAAATGGAAATATTTGCGAGGGCTGCCACTTCAGCTGCGGATCTGCACAGGCATTACCAAATAAGTGAATGCCTGTTCCTCGGCATCACCATGCAAAATCGCTGGGCTAGTGGAGGTATTCAGTTTTAAACACACATCTTGGGCTGCCATTGATTTCAAACCCTCCAACACATAGCGAACATTGAAAGCAAGCTCAATCGCTTCGCCTTCCATGCGAATTGGTAAAGCTTCTGAGCCACTACCCACATCTTGGGCATCAGCGCTCAATAGCAATTCAGCAGTGCTGGGATCAGCGCTGAATTTCACCACATTGTTGTGCTGATCAGCAAGCACAGCAATCCTTTCAAGGGCAGCTAATAAAGGTTTGCGTTCAATGGTCAAACTGCGCTCAAAACTTTCCGGTATCAATTGACCATAATTTGGATAAACACCATCCAAGCTACGGCTGGTTAGCACCTGATCAGCCCAAAGAAAAACCACCTGGCCGCGATCACAAAACAAGCTGATCGATTCTTCGCTAGGGCGAGCCGATAACAAACGCTCCAACTCCCTTAATGATCGAGCTGGCACGGTAACGGCAAAGGGTTCAGCGCCTTGTTCACCACCGGCTTGATTGCGCCTAACGGCTAAACGATGGCCATCGGTAGCTGCAAATTCCAAGCCACCTTCCTCCACCTTGAGGTGGATGCCGGTGAGGATTTGTTTTGCTTCATCACTGCTGCTGGCGAACAAAGTGCTGCGCAAACCCTCCACTAGGGCAGCTCCGCTTAGGAGGATCGGCCGACCATTTTGAGCAAGGGGTAAATCCGGAAAATCTTCGGCGGTCATGCCGCGCATTTGATAACTGCCGGATAGGGCAGTGAGTTCAACCTGTTCTTCGCCATCAGGGCAAGAAAGGGTGATGGGCCCATCGGGGGGCAGGCGGCTAACGATATCGGTAAGCAACTTGGCGGGCAGGGTAATGGCACCACTGCCTTCAACCACTGCAGCAAAACTGGTTTGGATGCCCAGGCTCAGATCAAAACCGGTGAGGCTGATGCGTCCTGCTGCGGCATCAGCTGTAACCAGCACATTTGCCAACACTGGATGGGTGGGGCGGCCGGCGATGGCACGGCTCACCAATTGCAGGCTGCTGTTGAGCTCTGATTGGCTGCAAACCAACTTCATCCCTGAATGGTCGATTGAATTGCCCCCAAGCTTCCACACCCTTGGCCAAACCGCAACGCGGGTAATCCCCCTTCTATTAAAAGGATCAATAATCTAAGAAAGAAAAATAACTAGTAGTAGTAGGGGCTGGGGAAAGCTTGGAAAAACTCTAAAACCATTGGCTGTACGAGCATTAACTGAATTTTTTGTTGGGGAATCAAATGACCTCAGTGGGGATGGAACAATGCTTTTCCACCCTTTCCCATACCTGTGTAAAACCTGCCTGATGGTTGCTTGATTTTTATCCCCAGATTTTCCCCAGGGATTAAAACCCCGTTCCCCAGCCACTTTTTGGGTTGGTTGTTGCTTAACTATTTAAAAACCGAGCACCTTGGCAACGGTTTCAGTGTTTGGATCCAGGTCGCCATGGAAGGTGGCTTCGCTGTGGTCGATGGCGGTGCTGGGGTCTTTAAGGCCATTACCAGTGAGCACACACACCACCCTTGCCCCGGATGGCACCTCTTCTGAACGTTGCAGCAGCCCTGCAACGGAAGCGGCACTGGCCGGTTCACAAAACACCCCTTCCTCGCGGCCTAAAAAGCGATAGGCATCAAGGATGGAGGCATCGCTCACGGCAGCAAAACCGCCACCGCTTTCCTCCCTAACCTTGAGCGCTTTTTCCCTGTTGGCGGGGTTGCCAATCCGAATCGCCGTGGCAATGGTGTCGGGTTGCTCAACGGTGGTGCCATGCACCAAGGGGGCTGAACCGGCAGCTTGGAAGCCCATCATCCGCGGCAGGGTGCGGCATCTGCCAGCTTTTTTATATTCCTGGAAACCCATCCAATAGGCGCTGATGTTGCCTGCATTTCCCATGGGGATGCAGAGCCAATCGGGGGCATCACCGAGCACATCAACCACCTCAAAAGCAGCTGTTTTTTGGCCTTGGAGCCGGAAGGGATTTAAGGAATTAACAAGCGTTACCGGGTACTTATCAGCCACCTCCCTCACGATCGTGAGGGCTCGATCGAAATTGCCTCGCACCGCAAGCACCTCAGCTCCATAAAGCAGTGCTTGGGCTAATTTTCCCTGGGCTACATAGCCGTCTGGAATCAACACAAAGGCGCGCATGCCGCCACGGCGGGCATAGGCGGCAGCTGCGGCTGAGGTATTGCCGGTGCTGGCGCAGATCACAGCAGTGGCACCAGCTTCTTTGGCTTTGCTCACCGCCATGGTCATGCCACGGTCTTTAAAGCTGCCTGTGGGGTTTAGGCCATCCACCTTGAGGTGCACTTCGATGCCCCTGCCAAGCCGAGCCGAAAGGGCAGGGGCTGGCACCAGGGGGGTGGCCCCCTCACACAAACTGATCACGGGAGTGCGATCGCTAACCGGTAGCCAGCGGTTATAGGCGTGGATTAGCCCTTGCCAGTTCTGTGTGGTGGGCCTTTGAAATAGGCCGCGAACGGAACTGGTAAAGGGCACGGAAAGGCTGAAAAGAGCAATTTACCTGGCCTAAGCAAACAGCTGCTGATTGAGCTTGTTTATTTCAAGCCATCTAGGGGTGCATCAGAGAAAAAACGCACTAGTTCACTTACGGAGGAAGCTTTTTTTAATAGGCCTAGTAGTTGAGGAATGTCTACGGCCATTTCCTCAGCTGGATATGCCCTTAGGAAACTAATGGGGCTGAGTTTGCCGTTGTTTTCAGCAACGCCAAGCACTAGGGCTGAACGCAGGGCTGGAATACCCACTTGCGGTGCCCGTAGGGGATGAATAACAGCGGTAGCTCTTGTGAGGATCGCTTCACCGATGCGGGTATAAAGAAGGCGGCTGGTGAGCACAACGGGAAGGGGCAGCTCGGTTTTGAGCATCCCTTGCACAGTTTTTGGATTTTGCTTTGAAAATCTGAGCAGATCAGCCAGTAAGCCCACGGGAACCCCTGTTTCCACAAAGGATTCCAGATCTGAAACAAATATCGTACGGCGAAAGGCACCGCTCACGAAAACTATGTTTTCAGTGGCCAGCACCGGTGGAATGTGAAGCACGGCAGCTGGAAAAATCATTTCTGCTGGAATCTAGGCCGCTGCCTTGATTTGAACCTGAAGGCTTGGGTCTGTTAACACATCTCTCACAAGGCGCACCACACTTCTTTCGGCTAAACCCTTGGCCAGATCAACACCCATTTGGCGCAGGCTGGGTTCATTGAGCAGGCGCGGTAAGCGCTTGGTGAGCAGTTGCGGTTCAAATCCAGGCAGTTTGCTGAGGATTGCCACCAATTCTCGAATTGGGCCAAGGCTGAGGAGCAGGTTGCTGTTCGAGCTGCTTGCGCTCTGCAGCCCAGGGGGCCGCAAGCGCGCTGGTAAGCGGCGACCAACGCTTTGCAATAGCCGCCAGCCGGCACCATCAAGTTGATCAACGGCCGCATTCACCAGTTGTTGACGCAATAAGCCAGCCTTAGCTGAAAACAGAAAATCAAGAGTTTGATCTAAAAGATTATCAAGATCTAATTGTTGTTGTTTTGCAGCACTGAGTATTAAATTTTCAAGGCGCGACCATTTAAATACCTCTCCATCAAATAACATTTCCTTTAGGGATTGCCTCAAATCTGGATCAGCATCTTCCAGCAGGCGGCGGGCAAAATATGGATAGGCAGCACCAAGAATTTTGAAATCACGATCTACGCTTAATGCAATTCCCTCAAGGGTTATTAGCGAGCGAATTATCAAGGCGTAGTAGGGGGGAACTTGAAATGGGAATTTATACATAACACCCGATAGATCGTCGGTTACTGCTTTGAAATCCATGCGGCTAACTCCCTTTTCAAGCGCTTCGCTGAACACCTGCTCAAAGGCTGGCACAATCGGGGCGAGATTAACTTCTTTTGCTAAAAAACCAAGGCTCACGAAATCTTTTGATAGGGCATCAAAGTTCTTATTTACTAGATGCACAACCGCTCGAATTAAACCGGTGCGGGATTCCCGGCTAACTTCACTCATCATACCGAAATCGAGGTATGCCAAACGGCCATCAGCTAGGGCTAGCAGGTTGCCTGGATGGGGATCAGCATGGAAAAAGCCGTGTTCTAGCAGCTGTTGCAGGCTGCAGTTAACACCTATTTCCACCAACTCTTCCGGATCTACCCCCATGGCTTGCACCGCTTCCAAACGGGTTAATTTGATCCCCTCCATCCATTCCATTGTGAGCACCCTTCTGCTGGTGAGTTCCCGGTAGATAGCCGGCACTGCAATGCGCTTGTTATGGGCGTGAAGCCGTGCAAAATTTTCGGCATTAGTTGCTTCATTGAAGTAGTCCATCTCTTCAAATACGCGCTTTCCTAATTCATCAATAAGTGCAACTAAATCACTGCGAATTAAGCCAATATTTGATTTTAACCAGCCGGCAATATTACGAACTATATAAAGATCTAGGGTTATTTGTTCTCGCAGGCCCGGCCGCTGCACCTTCACAGCTACAGCCCTGCCATCTTTAAGGGTTCCTCGATAAACCTGCCCCAGGGAGGCAGCGGAGATTGGTTCCGGCTCAAGGCTGCCAAATAACTGATCAAGCGGTGCACCAAGATCTTCTTCAATACAAGCCCTGGCTAAATCGCTTGGAAAAGCAGGTAATTGATCCTGAAGCCGCGCTAATTCCTCAAGCAAAAGGGGTGGAACGATATCTGGCCGGGTGGAAAGTGCTTGGCCTGCTTTGATAAATGCTGGGCCTAAATCAGCCAATAAATTGGAAGCTTGCTTGGCCCTTTGGCGGGCGATCGCTGTATTTTTTAATCTGCCCGTGAATTTATCGCTTAAAACACCAAGCAACAGCAGGGCGATTGGCACCAAGGTTTGCCATAGGCGGCGCAGCAACCTCTGCGGATGACCGGCGTAAATCCTGGTGATCGTGGCTGGGTCGTAGCTATTAAGCCCTGCCACCTCAAGAAAATCGCTCAGTTCCTTTGAATTGGTAGTTGCCACAGGCTTGGCGAGGAGCTTTATTTGTGAAGTGATTCTGTCGGGCCGTTGGCACAGCTGTGCCTTGGCTCTATTCGCTCACGGGAGGGTGGGGTGCTAACTGCTCTGCGCCTCGAGAACATCGCTTTAATTGAGGCGCTTGAACTGAGCTTTAGCTCTGGTTTTACGGTGCTAACCGGTGAAACCGGTGCTGGTAAATCAATTCTTTTGGATGCCTTAGATGCGGTTGCAGGGGGGGGCCAAGCTTCGCGTTTATTGCGCACAGGCACAACTCGAGGTTCAATCGAGGCCGCTTTTGCCCTAACCCCTGCGATTAATCAATGGTGCCAAGAGCATGATTTCAACCTTGAAGGGGAGGATGAATTGCTGTTGAGCCGTGAATTGCGCCAACAGGAGGGCAAGTTAATAAGTAGAAGCAGGCTGAATGGATTAGCACTTAGCAAAAATCTTTTGGCTGAATTGCGGCCATTGCTGCTCGATTTAACAGGCCAAGGGATCACCCAACATCTGGGGCGGCCGGGTCAGCAGCGCCGCTGGCTCGATCGCTGTGGCGGGCCGCCATTGCAGGCCTGCATCAGCCCCGTACGCCAGGCCCAAAGGGCCTGGAAGCAGGCATTTCAAGCACTGGAACAAGCCAGGGAGGCGATAGATCGCGATCAACAGCAGCGTTTGCTGCAGGAACAGTTGCTGCAGGAGTTGGAGGCAGCCCAGTTGGATGATCCACTCGAGCGGCTGCAGCTCGAGCAGGAGCAAGACCGGCTTTGCAATGGTGTGAGGCTGCAACAGGGTTGCGCCGAATTGCAGGCCCGATTACTCGAGGGTGCTGAGGGTTCGCCTGCGGTGCTGGAGCATTTAGCTGCTTGTGACCAAGAGCTCCAAACGATGCTCAGCCTCGATGGCAGCCTGCAGGCTTTTCAACAGCGTTGGCTTGAGGCCCATGCCAATTTCCAAGATCTGCTTCAGGAGCTTGATCGTTATGCGGCCGGTTTAGAGGCAGAGCCGCAGCGATTAGCCGAGTTGCAAGATCGCATTTCCCAGTTGAAGGGTTTGGAGCGTCGCCATGGACTCAGCTTGGCTGAATTGATCGAAAGGCGTGATTGTTTGCGGCAGCAATTAATGGCTGCTGGCAGCGCAGCGGTTTTGGCAGCCCTTGAGCAGGAGGAGCTGGCTTGCCGCCAAAGGCGCAACCAGGCCTGTGCTGCCCTCAGCAAAGAACGTCAGCGGGCAGCAAAGCAGTTGGAGCAGCAGTTGATGCAGGCCCTAAGGCCGATGGCCCTAGCAGCGGTGCGCTTTGCCATTGCCTTGGAACCCTGCCCTGCGGGGGAGGAGGGGGCTGAAAGTGTGCAATTTCAATTTTCTGCTAACCCCGGCGAACCGCTGGCGCCGTTGCAGGAGGTGGCATCTGGGGGCGAGATGAGCCGTTTCCTATTGGCTTTAAAAACCTGCCTAGCGGAGGGGGATGGCGGAGTAACGCTGGTATTTGATGAAATCGATAGTGGCGTTAGCGGCAAGGTGAGCCTGGCAATGGCTGAATTGCTCAAGCGTTTAGCGGTGCACCGCCAGGTTTTTTGTGTAACTCACCAGGCGGTGGTGGCTGCGGCTGCCAATCAACATCTACTGGTGCGCAAACAGGTGGAAAACGGTGTTACCCGCACCCTTGTGCTGCCTTTGTTGGATCCCCAGGAAAGGGAAAAAGAGTTGGCAGAACTGGCCGGTGGTGATAGCGGCGAGGCCAGACGCTTTGCCGCCAGTCTTTTGCAGCAAAGGTCTGCCATTGCCTAGAATTAGCGATCCCTGATCCTCCCCAATGGCTCGCGCCAAGGCCATTTCAGGCGAGGTAATCCGAGTGCGGGGCGCCCGCCAGCACAACCTCAAAAACGTAGATCTCACCCTGCCCCGCAATCGCCTGGTGGTGTTTACAGGTGTGAGCGGCAGCGGCAAAAGTTCATTGGCCTTCGACACAATTTTTGCTGAAGGGCAAAGGCGATATGTGGAGAGTCTTTCCACCTATGCCCGCCAATTTTTGGGCCAGGTAGATAAGCCTGATGTGGATGCAATTGAAGGCCTATCACCTGCGATTTCAATTGATCAAAAATCAACTAGCCATAACCCCCGATCAACCGTTGGCACGGTTACTGAGATACAAGATTATCTGCGCTTGTTATTTGGCAGGGCCGGTGAACCCCATTGCCCCCAATGCGATCGATCGATTCAACCCCAATCGATTGATGAAATGGTGGATCAGATATTGCTATTGCCGGAGGGTTGCCGCTATCAGTTGCTGGCGCCGGTGGTGCGGGGTAAGAAGGGCACCCACACCAAATTGTTGAGTGGTTTGGTGGCAGAAGGTTTTGCCAGGGTTCGCATCAATGGAGAGGTGCGCGAATTATCAGATAATATTGAATTAGATAAGAATCATGCCCATAACATTGAGGTGGTTGTTGATCGGCTTGTGGCCCGTGAAGGGGTGCAGGAACGCTTAACAGATTCCTTGCGAACAGCCCTGAAAAGAGGCGATGGCCTCGCCTTAGTTGAGGTGGTGCCCAAAAAAGGGGAGCCCCTACCGGAAGGGGTGGAACAGGAAAGGCTTTATTCCGAAAATTACGCCTGCCCAGTTCATGGGGCGGTGATGGAGGAGTTATCACCGCGCTTATTTTCATTCAATAGCCCCTATGGCGCCTGCCCGGATTGCCATGGCATCGGCTTTTTACGCAAGTTCACTGAACAACGGGTGGTGCCAGATCCAAGCCAACCTGTGTATTCGGCAATTGCCCCCTGGAGTGAAAAAGATAGTAGTTATTATTTTTCTTTGCTTTATAGCGTTGGCTTAGCTTATAAATTTGAGTTAAAAACCGCTTGGAAAGAGCTGAGTCGCACCCAACAGGAAGCACTGCTCTTTGGCACCCTTGAGCCGATCATGATTGAAGCCGATAGTAGATATAGTAAAACAAAAGGTTATGAGCGTAAATTTGAAGGGATTTTAACACTATTAGAGCGTCAACTAAGCGATGCTGGTGGTGAATCAGCCCGCCAGAAGTTAGAAAAGTTTCAAGAATTGGTGCCCTGCAAAACCTGCGCGGGCAAAAGGCTCAGGGCGGAGGCTTTGGCGGTGAGGATTGGTCCCTATGGGATCACAGACCTAACGGCGGTAAGCGTTGGTGAATGCTTAAGGCGAATCGAAGCATTGATGGGTGTTGATAGCACTGGTGAGGCATTGATGAGCAGTAGGCAAATACAAATTGCAGATTTGGTATTACGGGAAATTCGCATGCGATTGCGCTTTCTAATTGATGTGGGTTTGGATTACTTAAGCCTTGATCGCCCCGCCATGACCCTATCGGGCGGAGAGGCGCAACGCATTCGTTTGGCAACCCAGATCGGTGCTGGATTAACTGGTGTTTTATATGTGCTTGATGAACCCAGCATCGGCTTACATCAAAGGGATAATGATCGTTTGCTAGCTACATTAATCAAATTACGAGACCTGGGTAATACTTTAATTGTTGTTGAGCACGACGAAGATACGATGCGTGCTGCCGATCACATTGTTGATATTGGCCCGGGGGCTGGTGTGCATGGCGGCAGGATTGTTGCCGAAGGTGGCATGGAGGAATTGATGGCAGCTGAAGATTCAGTTACGGGCGCTTATCTAAGTGGCAGGCTTTCAATACCCACACCAGCTGAGAGGCGCAGCAGTAATATGCGCCGCTTAACTTTGCATGATTGCCATCGCAATAATTTAAACCACTTAGATGTTGAGATACCCCTAGGCCGATTAGTTGCCGTAACCGGTGTTAGCGGTAGTGGTAAGAGCACCTTAGTTAATGAACTGCTGCATCCTGCCCTTGAACATCAATTAGGCATGAAGGTGCCATTTCCCAATGGCTTAGCCGAGATGCGTGGCATAAGTGCTATCGATAAGGTAATTGTGATTGATCAATCACCGATTGGCCGCACGCCAAGGTCTAACCCAGCCACCTACACAGGTGCATTTGATCCAATTAGGCAAGTATTTGCAGCAACGGTGGAAGCCAAAGCGCGTGGCTATCAAGTTGGTCAATTCAGTTTTAATGTTAAAGGTGGCCGTTGTGAATCCTGCGGCGGCCAAGGCGTAAATGTGATTGAGATGAATTTCTTGCCCGATGTTTATGTGCAATGTGATGTGTGTAAAGGTGCAAGATATAACCGTGAAACGTTGCAGGTTAAATATCGCGGCCACACGATTGCAGATGTGTTGGAGATGACCGTTGAACAGGCAGCTGATGTATTTTCTGCTATACCCCAGGCCGCCGATCGATTGCGCACTCTGGTTGACGTGGGCCTTGGCTATGTGAAGCTCGGCCAACCGGCTCCAACCCTTTCCGGCGGCGAAGCTCAACGGGTGAAATTAGCCACTGAATTATCAAAACGAGCCACGGGTAAAACCCTTTATTTAATTGATGAACCCACCACCGGTTTAAGTTTTTATGATGTTCATAAACTAATGGAAGTTATGCAAAGATTGGTGGATAAAGGTAATTCTATTCTTGTGATTGAACACAACCTCGACGTGATCCGTTGCGCCGACTGGATCATCGATCTCGGCCCCGAGGGGGGGGACAGGGGCGGTGAAATTATTGCCGTTGGCACCCCAGAAGAGGTAGCTGAACATCCCACCAGCCACACGGGGCGCTACCTCAAGCAGGTGTTGATCCAGCATCCAGCGATGCCGGTTTCCGCCTAGCTCTGCTAAATTACACATTGTTAATCCATAGGTTTAAGGATGTATTTGCTGCGCAATTGCTTACTTGCACTCACATCGCCTTTGATT
>MWMJ01000019.1:0-22493 GCA_002151525.1 Synechococcus sp. Lanier
CAGCCAAAAAACAGGAGTGGGTGGGTTAAGATTGCCCTTCCCAAGCCGGGATAGCTCAGTTGGTAGAGCAGGCGACTGAAAATCGCCGTGTCCCCAGTTCAAATCTGGGTCCTGGCATTAGAAGCTCCATCCATGTGCAACACCCGTTGGGGGAAAGGAATCTCTATGCCCTCGCGGCTAAAGGCATTCCAAACGGCGATTCCCACTTCACTTGCAACAGAAATGCCATTCATTGGATCTTCAATCCAATATCGAATTGCGTAGGTAATTGCCGAATCTTCGTAGCGCAAAAGTAAACCCTTAGGTGCCGGTTTTGCTAACACCCGAGGAACCGTAGCTGCAACCGCCTCAAGGATTGCAATCACCTGCTCTGGAGGATGGCGATAGGCAGCACCTATGAGCACCTGCCCGCGCCGATATCGATCCCGCACTCCGCTATAGGTAACCATTTGCTGCGTAAAAAACAATTGGTTTGGTACTACCAACTCCACGTTGTCGCGATCGCGCCAAAGCGTTGTGGCACGCATTCCAAGCTCAAGCACTTCGCAAGGATCCTCTCCGTTACCGTTTTCTAAAAGCAACACATCACCGGGCCGCACAGCACCTTCAACTAACAACCAAATTCCACTAATAAAATTACTAAAAATTTCCTTTAAACCAAAGCCAAGCCCCACAGATAAACCGCCACCGATTGCAGCAAGGAATGTATAATTAACACCCACAATCATAAATATTAAAACAAAGCCAATCCCTGTTATCAGGTAACGAATAATAAGTTCTGAGGCCCTTTGGACCGGCTTTGATAATTGAAAAAGCTTAGAGAAAAACCATGTTAAGCACCAGGCGGGAAGAGCGGTGCCAGTGGTAAGAAAATAACTACCAAATATAAGCAGAAGAAGATCGCTAAAGTTGAAATCATTAGAGTTAAACATCAGCACAGGAGCATTTAAAAGGCTTGGCAAGTCGGCAATTTGGGCAATAAAACCAAGAAGACCAAAAAGAACAAGGAAAGGCCTAAGAACACTTATATCAAAGCTCTTAACTATTGAAATTGGCACACGCAAACGCAATAAAATTATAAATATCCTAGTAAAAACACAGAACCCGTAAAAACCAGATATAAATAATGCAAGCCCGGCAACTCCGCTGATATTATGCAAAGCGAGAGCGAAGATCCTAAGAATAATCAAAAGCAAAACTTCATTTGCCAAAGGTTTAAATAAAGCTATGTATTTAACGCGGTGCTCAAAAGGCCATATACGCGTTTCTAAATGCAAGTTAATCTGAAGAAAAAACCAAATAATTAAGCCTAAAAAAAGCGCAAACAACTGAAGAAGCACCGAAGGCCTTAATAAATCTGATATAAAATCAGCCAAAATTGGGTTTAAATAGTTCATCGGCTTTCTGATTGCTTTAAAAGGGAATCAAATCTGGGGGCGATTGTTTGGGGACTCTGATCACCACTTAACACCAAATCCAAATAGGGCTTGGTTTTGGGATTAATTGCATTTAGCAAATAAATATTTTGGAGGTTTAATAGCCTACCGTTGGATGCAGCCTTAACAATCAAGGCTAGAGTGGGATCTGTTTTAAGTGGCAAACTAATACCAGGATTCACAGGCATTGCATTGCGTAAGCTCAAAGCCATATTACGTTGCTGCACAACATTAACTGAAAATAATGCGAATTTTTTAGCGAGTTCATATTGAGCCCGGCTGGATTGAGAACCAAGTGCCCATGTTCTCGCATTCAATAGTCCCTGTGCTGGACCGGTTGGAAAAGATGGCAACAATGCAACGCCTAATTTTGAACCCATGCGCTTCTGCAATCCTTGCAACCAAGCTCCCGAGCAAGTAATCCAACTAAACTTGCCTGAAACCAAGCCATCTCGCAACAGCAGCTGATCTGATTCAAAACTAATTGATGGCTGTAAATTAGCTAAGCGCAGCCAAGTTAAGAACGGTAATGACGGAGACTTGAAAAGATCGACAGACTGCTGCCCATTAATAACCTTATTAATATTAGGATCAAAACCTGTATAAAGCCAGCGCAAGGATTCAAAATTGCCGGATATTCCAAAGGGATATCCAGCCTGAGCCAAGGCAATCAATTCATTAATTTCAGCGGGCGGATTTTTTAATCTTTTTCTATTATAACAAGCAATTTGCGGGTAAATGAAAACGGGTAGGCCTAACAATTGTTTATTATCTTTGAATGCTGGCAGCAGGGCCGCTCGAATTGATTTTTGCTCAAATGGTTTTAGCTCAATGGGCTTAATCAAACCCTGGCGCCAAAGTGGCAGGAGATTATTTGTAGTTAGAAGTATTAAATCAGGGGCCAAACCACGGCTAAATTGAAAATCAAGTTGCTTTAGCAATTGATCATCACTCACAAATCTAACATCTATTTTCACCCCAGGATTGAAGCGTTTAAATAAAGCAACCTCCTGCTCTACAACTAATTTATTTAATTTCTGATCAAAAGGATCTGCACCTATTCTAGTTTCAACCAATAAGTTGATTGCCGATTCCATCTCAGCGGATTGGGAGGAATTTTGTAAGATTTGTTTGGCTAGGGGGGCCTCACAACCCGCCAACAAACCAAGCAAGGGCAGCAAAGCAACTGAGAAAAATTTAAAAAACCTTTCTCCCATTGGAGATTTGATCATATGTTTGTAATCTAAAGCCATGGATGATGCATTTCAACTCTGCCAGCTGCTTTGTGGTGATTTCTGCAATCGTGAACAGGCGTTCAACAACCCGCCCATCTATGCCCATATTCAAGTGCGCATAAGGGCTTTAAGCCATTTAGAACCAGGTTCATTGCTGCTGGAACAGGCCTACACCGTTGCTCCAAATGAGCCCTACCGCCTAAGGGTGCTCCAGGTGGTTGTTGAAGCCGGGCAGCTAAAAATCCTCAATAAGGGTTTGAAAAACGAAAGCAGCTTCTATGGAGCCACAGGCTCTGTTGATCGGTTATTCAAGGTTACGGCAACTGATCTGAAATTATTAGCAGGGTGCAGCTACATCGTTTCCGCAGAGGGCAGCGGATATAAGGGCTTAATTGAACCAGGCTGTAAATGCCTAGTTGAGCGCAATGGGGTAAGCACCTATCTTGTGAGTCATTTTTTGATTAATTCAATTGGCATGACAACCCTTGATCGGGGTTACAACATTGAAACCAATGAAATGGCTTGGGGGTCTTTGGCTGGTCCGTTTGAATTTAAGCGCCATAAAAACTCAGTGGCAGCGCCACCAAATCAATGGCGTAAGGCATGGGGGCTAAATTAAGCAGCCTCATCCATAAATAGTTGCTCAGGCTCATCTTCATACATAGTTTCATTAATTGGAAGAACCTCAGCCTTAGGGCGAATTGGAGTTGGCTCCAGCATCCCGCTAATGCGCTCAATTCTTAAATCAGCTGCTGCCAATAAAACCCTGTCACCTTCTGGTATTTCCTGCTGCCCAGGGACTAGTTTTTGATCCAATAGGGCCACACGCTCCTCCAGTTCCAACAAACGAACCGTGAGGGTTTCATTTACCTCTGAAAGCGCATGCAGTTGAGTTAAAAGGCTTTGCAAAAGCTGTGGTGAGGCCATGGCAAGCATTTTTGCTGATTTGCCAAGATGTTAACAACCATGCCAGCAAGCGCCAGAGCCCAGGCTGTAAAGTGACCCCACGCATCCACATAACCAAAGGTGGCCATGGCTAGTTCAGCAATAGATCAAATTATTACAATCTATCAAGGTTGCAGTGGCATAAAGGAACAAAAAATCCTCAATGGTGAAAGCATATTGCGTATTAATTTAAATTTAGATGATCTTAGATTATGGGGAAATGCTTCTGAAAGCCACCCCAATACAAACATAATCCTTGCCTGTGATAATGATGGAGTTGAGATTGGGCAAACAAAGCTCACCTGGGTAGTGGGGGCTGCCATAAGGGGAATGAATATTCAAAGCCCCTCTGCCGTTGTTGAACTTTTGATCCAACTGGGTAGCGAAGCTGCAATAGCACCAGAAATCGTTTCTACCTGCCCTGGGCTCTGCACAGAAATCAGCTGGGCCTTTTATAAAGAAAGGCATGGCTGGCTATGCGCTTCCCCTGCCCTAAATCCAGAACAGCTCCAAATTTTGATGAAGAGCTGCAAAGAAATCTGATTTCTAGGCAATTCTGCTGAATGATGGTGCAACAGCTTTTCATGTTCTGGCAAAACGCCCATGTCGCTACCGCTGCTCGCCTATCCCCTCTCTAGCCAAAATTCACGGGTAGCACCTCCAGGGGGAGCAAGCCTTGCGTCGCAACAATTTCTACAGGATGCGGGGGGATCATATTCCCAAGCCAGCGGTGTTGATCAACTAATAGAGAAAGCCTATAAACAGGTTTTTTTCCATGCAATGCGCTGCGACCGGATTGAACATCTGGAATCACAATTACGCAATGGGATGATACCTGTAAGGGAATTTATCCGCGGCTTACTACTATCAAGACGCTTCAAAGAAGGATATTACCAATGCAATTCAAACTATCGAATGGTGGATCAAATTGTTGGCAGGGTGTTAGGCCGACCTGTTTATAACGACGCCGAAAGAAGAACCTGGTCGATAGTGATTGCACAGGAAGGTCTTGAGGGTTTTGTAAATCAACTGCTTGATAGCGAGGAATACATAAATGCCTTCGGCCTTGATCAAGTTCCAGAGCAACGCTCGAGAAGCCTTGCCGGCCGGGCCACAGGTGAAATGCCGATATATCAGCAATTCCCGCGCTATGGCTCCGATTGGCGCGACACCATGAGGAAGAGAACACCAAGCGCTAGTGTGAACTCCTATGAACCGTTACCGGCAGCAAAATGGCTGCCGACCAAGCCACCAGCGTTGGCTCTAAAGGTATGGCTTGGCTTATTCGCAATTGGCGGATTTGAAATCTTAAGGGTGCTGGTACTTGTTGGTTTATCTATGTTGCGCACTAACTAAAAGAAACGCTGAAATTCGATGAGCCTTGAAGCCTGGCAGCCCCCTGAACTAGCTGAACCGATTAATAACACCAAAAACCCCATAGATGCGAGAGGAGCAGATTGGAGTGGCAAAATAATTGCCGGAATTGACCTTCAGGGCGCGCGGCTAAGCAGGGTCGATTTACGCGGCACTGATTTAAGCAACTGCAACCTTGAAAATGCAAATTTAAAATTAGCTAAATACAATCGCCAAACCCGATGGCCCCAGGATTTTGATTATAAACAATCCGGAGCTATTGGCCCTGGGGCAAAACTTGACGCAATGTTTTTATCCGGTGCCGACTTGCGGTATATGGATTTAAGGGGAGCTTCCTGCATGGGCACCTATTTAAGTGGTGCAAACCTCAGCGGAGCAATTCTTGATGGCATCCGCATGATCTCAGCTGATCTGCGCTGTGCAGTGCTGCAGGGGGCAATGTGCAGAGGAACGCGCTTTACCGGCGCTCAATTAAACCAAGCTGATTTTCGCGGCGCCGATTTGAGTGAAGCCGGCCTGGAGGGGGCGGAAACCATTGAGGGGGCCGACTTTTGCCTAGCCATTGGCCTAGATCAGATCGCAGCAGAGCTGCTGCGCAGGCCCTATAAAGAGCTCGATTGCTGGAATCCCCTCACCCGCAATACCACCCGCAAAAGCCTGGAGTGGCATCTGAACCAGCCCCCCGTGGCTGGGGATGGCAAAAGTTGAGCTTTATAAAGAAGATCGCCACAAACACGATAACTATCAGACGATGGTGTCGACCAGTTGTTGTACTCATCGATGCCCTTCGGTCCCGCCTCGCGCTTAGGAGTAGAGCGTTTTGATAGCGATTCTCCCTATGAAAATCTCCCTGGGGATGAAAACGCCAAAAAAGAAGAGGTGATCACGGCCGTATATCGGCAGGTGATGGGCAACGCCTATGTAATGGAAAGCGAGCGCCAAGTAGTAGCTGAATCTCAATTTAAACTTGGTGAAATAAGCGTAAGGGAACTGATCCGCCGGATAGCTAAGAGCGATTTATATCAAAGCCGCTTCTTTGATGCGTGCTCCAGATATAGGTACATCGAATTGGCCTTTCGCCATCTGCTTGGCAGAGCACCAGCAAGTTTCCAGGAAATGCGCCTCCACGCTGAACGCCTAGATTCCCATGGCTACGAAGCCGATATTGATAGCTTTCTTGATTCAGATGAATACCAAAATAATTTTGGTGAATACACAGTTCCCTATCAGCGCGGCTGGAGAACTGAAAGCTGCAGCACCATGCAGGAATTTGGCTGGAGCTTCCAGTTGCTAAGGGGCAACAGCAGCAGCAGCCTCAAGGGAGATCTTGCTGGTATTAGCTCCAAACTCGGTGGTGCCGCCTATCAAAACCTACCGATTGCAGTTGTTGCACCATCCTCCGCAGACAGCCAAGGCTGGAGCTACCGCCCAGCTGCAAATCTGCAAGACGCTGCCTCAAGGCTTGGCGCTGGCGCCACGGGCAAGATGTATCGCGTAAATGTTACTGGATACAGGGCAAACAACATTCGCCCAATATCACGTTATACAAAATCAAACCGGGTTTATTTTGTACCATTTGAAAAACTTTCCCAAGAATTCAAGCGGATACATAAAGAAGGTGGTGTGATCTCCAGCATCACCCCGATGTGAGCTGGGAGGGGGGGGCATCCCCCCCTTTGAGAATTTTTCTTTACACAAATTTATTTCCCATCCCGTTACAGGTTGCCCCATGACAAACAATCAATCAAAGTCCCTATTGTTTGGGGCAACAGCCCTTATTGAAGGTCCGATATCCTTCTCCCGTAAGCGCATGCCATCTAAAGAGGCTGCCACCAGCAATAGTAATTTTCGCAGCGCTGGTCAAATCAGTAGCGATAGGTTTCATCCAAGCGATGAAGAACATCTATCGATGGTGATCAATGCAGCCTACCGGCAAGTATTTGGCAATGTTCAGCCCATGGAAAGCGAAAGGCTGGCCAGTGCAGAATCCCGCCTGCGCAATAGCGAGATAGACGTGCGTGAATTTGTGCGTGAATTAGCTAAATCCGCCTTCTATCGCAGCCGCTATTTTGATGCTGTTGGTCCCCATCGCTCGGTTGAACTTAGCTTTAAACATATCCTCGGCAGACCACCCCATAACGAAGCGGAGGTTTCAGAACATATCGCCAGGGTTGCCTCTGAGGGTTTTGATGCCGATATCGATAGCTACGTAGATTCAGAGGAATACAACAGCGTTTTTGGTTCAGATACCGTCCCCTATGCACGCGCATGGTCTTCCCGCCCAGGGCAACCCCAGTCGGCATTTAATCGGATTGCAGCACTTGAGCAGAATTTTGCCGGTAGCGACACTGCAATTGGCAGCAGAAGTCAACTGATGAATAGCTTGGTGAAATCCACTGGGCAATCAATCAAAATTCCTGCTCAAGTTTTCCGCTCCGGCTTCAGTATTTCTGGTGGTTATGCAGGTGGGCCATCTGGAATTACAAGCTTTAAGCCCGTAACCAGAGCTAGCAGCGATGGTGGAGATTCAACACCTCTGCGCGGTGATATCTATGTGGGATTTGGCCTTGGCCAAAGGGAGCAAGAGAAGTTTGAACGTTGCACTGGTGATTCCATTGATCAAATCAATGCACTTATTCGCGCTACCTATCGCCAAGTATTGGGCAATCCCCATATCATGGAAAGCGAAAGAGTTAGCACAGCTGAAAGCAAATTCATTGAGGGCTACTTAAGCACCAGAGAATTTGTGCGCGCAATTGCACTATCTGCTGAATATCAACGCAGGTTCTTTGAAAGCAATGCACCCTATCGCTTTGTTGAATTAAACTTCAAACACCTCCTTGGTCGTCCCCCCCAGTCCCAGGCGGAATTAAGCCAGCACATCGTTCGCCTAGCAACCCATGGTTATGAAGCTGAAATCAACAGCTACTTAGATTGCGAAGAATACCAATCAACTTTCGGTGAAGATACGGTTCCATTCGCAAGAATCAGCACCGAAGCTGGTAGAGATCAAATTGGTTTCAATCGCCATCTCGCCCTAGTACAAGGTTTCGCCGCAAGCGATACGGTTCAAAACAGTTCGATCTTGGTTAATTCCGTTGCAACCAAAGCCGTTCCTGCTGGCTGGGGTACCACAACCATTCGAACCAACCGCAATGGCGCCTTCTCCGGCGGTTCAGATGCCACCACCAAGCGCTTCCGGATTGTTGTTAAGGCTCAACCAGCCGGTGGTCGTCAACGCACTCCAAACGCTAGTTACCTGGTTAGTGGCAAAGACATCACAAGTCAGCTCAGCTACATCCACCGCCGCGGTGGCAAAATTGAATCAATTACCGAAGTTATCTGATTCCAGGGGCAATAATTACTGAAACAAATCAATTAATCAATTCAACCTCCTTTTAAAATGACCTCTGTAATCACTCAATCAACAAACCCAAATCTTGATTTAGCCCATGCTGGCGATGTAATTCGCGCAGCAAATCGTCAAGTTTTTGGCAATGCCCACCTCATGGAAACGGAGCGGGTTATTTCAGCTGAAAGCATGTACTGCAATGGATCATTAACAGTGCAGGGGCTTGTAACAGCCCTTGCTCTATCAGATACCTATCGCAGCCTTTTCCTTGATGCCAATGGCCCCTATCGCTTTGTTGAACTAAACTTCAAACATCTAATGGGCCGCGCCCCGCGTAATCAAGCCGAGATAAGTGAGCATGTGCAACGGCTAGCTAACGAAGGCTATGAAGCTGAAATCACCAGCTACACCAACAGCCAGGAATACTTCAGGGTATTTGGCAGCGATACGGTTCCCTATTGCAGAACAAATCAAACCACCATAGGTGAATCTAATTCCACCTATGTGCGCACCCTAAATTTAGAAGCTGGATTTGCAAGTTTTGATGGCGGAAGCAAGTCACAACTGCTCAACAATCTTGCCTCTGGCACAACCCCTTCCCTAAATCAACGCAAACCAAAAGGCGGCAGCGATCGCAACGCTCGCACCTATCAAATCGTATGGTGTTCCGCTGGCGTAGCAAAAAATCTGCGCCGCTCCATGCAGAAATCAATTATTCCTTATTCATCCCTATCTTCTACCATTCAATCCTTGCAAGCACGGGGTGCTAGAATTCTTTCAATAACAAATATTTAAGCATTGATAAAATAAAAAGAAGCGCCTGAATGAGCATAGAAATTTTCCTAGCTAAAAGTGAAGGCGAGTGGAGGTCTATGAGAAGTGGACATTCACTCGCCTTTCAACAATTTGAAGAGGTTCTAAGTGAAATAAAGATCACTATCATTGATTTAAATCATCCCGCTGTAAGTAAGCTGCTCCAAAAGCTTTCTTCCTGCGAGGGCATTCCATCCACACCCTTCAAAATGGAATGGCATGCTGAAAGCGACTGGGAACCTGATGATCCCACACAGGTTTCAGCTGGGGAATGTATTCTCATACCAATAAAACAATCAGATAGCCACGGCCAGCTTATTCGCAGTGTTGGTTATGCTGAAGCAGAAGAAGCAATCTCAACCTATAAACTGCTAAGCGACAACACCTTTGTGCTCGAAACCAAATACGGTCAATCAATTGCAGAAGAGCGCATCTGGTTTGTATCTGATAATATTCGCTGTCGATCATCAGTATTGAAAACAGCATCCGGTGCTGGGGTTTTGCAAACCTCATTTTCATCTGAGGTGAGGAGGATTAATATCCATGAATGATAGGCCGCAGTTAAACAATCAAAATCTACTTAGATTCGCTAATACACTCGCTGGGCACTACAGTAATAAGCAGCAAGCGATGGATAATCCCCGCAACTACGCTCATATAAATATATATTTTAGGCCTTTAAATTGGCAGGTATTCCAGGGGCCTGGTTACTATTCCGAACAAAGCTATAACCACGATCCCTGGCGTCCCTATCGCCAGGGTATTCACAAACTCCAGCAAAAAGACGATCTATTTATACTGCTCAATTATGGTTGCAGCAAGCCAGAAAGATTAGCTGGAGCTGGTTTTGAGCCAAGCCTTCTAAAGGAATTACACCCGCAAGAACTAAAAGCAAGGGTTGGATGCGCAATGCATTTTCGTGAAATTAATAATGGTAGATATAGAGGAGAAGTAGAACCTGGCAAAGCTTGCATGGTGCCCCGTGATGGCAAACTTACCTATTTAGTAAGCGAAGTAGAAGTGGATGAAAATAATTGGATAAGTAGAGATCAAGGCCTTGACCCAAACAGCAATGAAGTTTGTTGGGGTTCAGAACATGGCCACCTTTGTTTTACCCGAATTGCTAAATTGAATGAACTAATTGATCAAAACTGGATTTCTAAAGCTCAATTAGATTGAATAAAAATGACGATACCCAAAGTAGAAAAGCAGCTAAAAGAATGGATCCGCTCCCATCATCTCATTTGCGTTGGAACCGACTTTGTTTTTGAAACAATAGACCAAACACAACTAGATCGCTTCGAAAATTGCCTAGAGGCACTAGGCGGATACATCAGGCAAATAGAAGCAGTTGGTCATTGGCCAATGGGTCCAAACCGTAGTTTCAAAATACTGAGGGCAATTGCATCTGTGCCACGGCCAAATGCACAAATTTTTGTTCAATATTGGGCAACCAAAGGATCTGCTAACACACGCTTTTCCGAAATAAGTGATTAGCCAAAATATTTAGAAGCTTTAAACGCAATAAATGGCTCCGGATCTGCCTTACTTTGCAGTGCCAAGCCCCCTAAATCCACAATGGCAATAGAATTACTATTTAATCTCTCTAATGCTATCAATCCAGCATATCTAGCCTCCCAAAATGGTGTATCTTTTGGATTAAGCCATTCTGGCAACTTTTCAATTGCCACATCAGCTGCAATGCTTGCAAGGCTAAGAATCGCAGCTGGCTTTGATTTTAAAAATTGTGGCCTTGGATTAGCGATCGCTTCTAATAATATATTAATTGCAACGTCTAAGTATTCTTTTTTTAAAATACCAGCATAGCCAATAAGACGCATAAAGAAGTAATGAGCCCCGTAATCATTATCTGCATCTTGATGCCAGCGTTGCAGGAAAGCTGGCCAAATATGATTAAGATCTTTTAGGGCCAAGCTGCGTAAAGCTAAATAGCAACGGCTAAAATCAGTGCCAAAAAATTCTTGTATTAAAAAATCTATAGCAGGCTCCTCGTCGTAGCGATGAACCAACTCAACACTATTTGGGCTATCAATAATTAGTGAATCCACATAGTAATCCAGGGATTTTCCTTCAACCTCAGTGGCCCTCTTAGGCCACAAAAGCCTAACCGCGCGCATTCTAAATACAGGAGAAACCGGAGCCCGCAATACATCTGGCAACAACATGTATGCATTGGCATCAATAATATCTTGTATTGCCGCTTGCCTATCCATTTGATTGGGAAGCATTAAATGCTCCTTGAGTATTTCCAAGCCAAAATCTTGTTTTAAGAGAATATATAAACCTGCCAAGGCTGCTCCTTTTACACCTGGGTTACTACTAGATAAATGCAATTTAATTCCTTCCACGGCGCCAATGGCACCTAAACCAGTTAGAGCTTGAATAATTACACGCTGATTTTGGCCAGGATCATCCAGCAGTTTTGCCAAGTTATCGAAAACATCTTGATCTTTACAGTTGAGTTCCTTTAACGCCCATGCTGCATTCTCAACAAGATATGAGTCGTTGCTTGATAAACACTTAGCAAGCAACGGTATGGCTTCTTGGCAACCCAAAATAGCGAGAACTTCAACTGCCTTACGTTGTGCCAATCGTGTTGATTGAGAATCATCGTTGCTAGCCAAAAGTTTCAATAAAGCTGCTTCGCTTTCCCCGCCTGGAAAATTCTGCAAATGCGCTGCCGCCATGTAGTAATCACTATTGGAATCGAGCTGATCAAGCGGAGTGCTGAGTATACGGATCGCTTCCTCTTGACTCAAGCCCAAATGAATGTTAGTGAATCGATTGCTATTCATAGCTGGCTAGATGTTTGATTTACTAATGCTATTTTTAAGAGATGTGATTGAATTCCCAATTAAGGCCTAACTGCGGCATGCTTGCTCTGTTGATTTTAACGAACCCATGGGACCAAATTTTTCCAATAACCTTGAAGTTACCAGAAGCTATCGGGTGGGACAGAGGCCCAGCAGCAACAGAACTACTAGCGTTCCACTTGCTCAACTCAGTAACTATATTCACTCATTAAGGGCCAGCACCAACTGCAGCTTAAACATATCGAAACCCGGAGCTATTTCCAATGCAAATGCCCAGGATGAAACTAGCGGGCATGATAATTCCGCTGCAGCGGCCGAGAACCCTGCCGTTAAGCGCCGCAGGCGCTGATTTAATTGCCCTTTAGCATCTTCTCAAACACCGCATCAACTGGTCTGCCGGATTTAAGGGCATCCCAGTTGATACTTCTCAGAAAAGCATCAGAATCAATCGTTTCAACCAAATCTACGCCCCAGTTGCCAATTTGCAGGGGTGAACTTGGATTGGCGTTATCATCTTTTCTTCCCCCAAGGGCGATGGCGGTGTGATTGAATGTGTGGCCAAGCTTTAAACGCACTAGGCGCCATGTATCCAATAAAGCCTCAGCCATGTTGTTAACATCTAATTCGGATTCAACCTTGAGCATCCAATGGGGATGATTTAAAGCAATGGCAGAAGTTAATTGAGGATTTTCATTTTGCAATAGATCAGCTAATTCAGCGGCAGAGAATGCTGGAACCTCCGCTGAATTGATTTGCAAATTATGCGACACAATAAAGATTGTCATGATGAGTGCATCAAGCTTGATGTAACCTAGCATAACAATGAATTAGCCAGGGGATTATTCAAATCATGCTGCCAGCATCTGCACCATTCGATAATGGCCAGGGGCAATTAAGTGAGGAGGAGGCTACTTTATTAGCATCTGAACTTAAGCAGCAGCTGCGGGAGGGAATAGCTCCAGCCCAAGATGCTGAATTGATTGAAAAAATGGTAGCTGGCCTTGGTGATAAACGCGGACTAACCAGGCTTACATTTGCCGAGAGTTTAGGGGTAGTTGGCAAGGCGGCTGTGCTGCCCCTTTGCAGGGCTTTAACTAGCCATGGCAATGTAACTGTGCGAAGAGCTGCCGCAAAAACTCTTACTTTAATAGGGGATCCAAAAGCGATTCCAGCCTTGGTGAAAGCCCTATTAGAGGATCCTGATCCCGTTGTTCAAGGATCGGCAGTGGGGGCTATTGCAGCTGTTGGAGCGGAGGGAGTTGCACCATTGCTAGAGGTACTAACTAATCCAGCTGCCAGCTCAATGCAAATGGGACTTGCCAGTTGGGGGCTTGCCTTTGTTGGAGCGCAAGCGGCGGATGCATTAAAAATCGCCGCACAATCAAGCAATCAAAAAATTAGAACTGCAGCAATTGCAGCCTTGGGAGATCAAATACAAGCCTTAGAAGATAGCCAAGCAAGAAATCTTTTAGTAAATGCCCTCGCCGATTCCTGCCAAGAGGTAAGAGCCGAGGCTGCCACCCTACTTGGCAAATTAAATGAACCGGAATGGGCCTATCCATTATTAATACCCAAATTAACAGATAGCAGTGATCAAGTAAGAAAAAATGCTGCCCTTTCATTAATGAAGTTAGAAGCTGCTCAGGCAATCCCCAGGCTTCAGGAATGCCTTGCTCTCGAGGGCGATCCCTCAGTTCAAGCTATTTTTAAACTTGCAATAAATCAACTCGGCTAAGGGCAGACTCTATCGTTTCCTTAACATAGGAATCCGTTTCACTACGTTGCAATAAATCTTTCAAGTAAGCCGATATCTGAGGGTCTTTAATTTCAACGATTGCATTAACTCCAGCCACCGCCAACGCAGGATTATCCCCTTGGCATACTTGCATCAATAGCTTTAGGGCTGGTTCACCCACTTGCCCTAAAGCCATCACAGCAGCTAATGCAACAACTGGTGATTCATCCTGCAAAGCATTTTCAAGGCTGTTGATCGCTTCAACTGGGAAAGTGATGCCACGGTAATTGGAAGCCACCTGGGCGTAAGCCTTAACGCAACTCGCCCTAACTGTTGCATCAGCGCTTTCTGCAAACTTTGTGGCCAATGGAATCAATGCCTTTTCACCAAATGCACCTATGGCGCGCACTGATGCACGGCGCAGCGTTACATTTTCCTGATCAAGCAAATTTAATAACCTGGGCAGTGATTCATCGGGCCAATGGCGCACCAATGCAAGAAATGCCTCGGTTTGAACATAGGGATTTGGATGTTCTAGATCCTTGATCAATTGATCAATGCCTGGGATTTCAGCAGGGGATTCAGTCATCTAAACAGGATTTGTGCTGCTAATAGAAAATAAAAAAGGAGGCCATAAAGGCCTCCTGATAGTTCTAAGCGGTTAATTGCTCAGGAAAGGGCGTTGATGGTGTAGTCGAGGTAAGCCTTGAACTCCTTGAGAGCTTCGGGGCTCATGTCACGGGGTGAACAAGCGCGGTCGCGGGTGTAGGTGAGGGCCTCAACGTAGGCAGCGGTAGGAAGACGCAGGGTGCGATACACCTCACGGGCTCCAGCGATGCCCCACTCGTCGAGGGGGCCGGTGCCGCCCACAACCAAGCAGTAGTTGATCAGGCGCAGGTAGTGGGCCAAGTCGCGGTAGCACTTGTCTACCTTCACCTGGTTCTCACCAGCTTCACCGGGTTGACGGAGGTAGGGATACTTGTTGAAGCAAGCATCACCAGCTTCCTTGGTGACTTTGTCGAGGCCGGCAGCGAGCTTTTCAGCAGCTTCCAAGCGGGCAGCAGCGCGCTGGATATTGCCTTGAACAGCTTCCAGATCGTTCTGGGAAGGGAAGCGACCAGCGGCGTCAGCGGCGGTCACAACGGTTGTAACGACGGATTTCATCGAGTGTTCCTTAGGTGGAAGTTTGCGTTGTTGAGAAAATTCCTAGCTGAATGTTCAGCTGAGGGCGCTGATTACGCGGTCGAAATAGGTGCCGGCTTCGGCAACTAGGGCTGAGCAATCACCCTTAACGGTTTCCATCTTGCGGAAACGGGTTTCCACAGGGTTGGTGCCGGTGGTGTTGGTTTCGTTGATGTGGGCTGTGGAGGAAGCCTTCATGATCGAAACTGCACGGGCAGTGGACTGAAGGGGCACGCCAAGGGCAACATAGGTTTCCTTGAGGCCATTCAGGCAGCGGTCGTCGAGCACGGAGGCATCGCCGGCGAGCAGTGCATAGCTGATGTAGCGAAGCACGATTTCGCCATCGCGCAGGCAAGCTGCCATGCGACGGTTGGGGTAGCAGTTGCCACCAGCCTGGATCAGGCCTGTGTTTTCGCAGATCATGCCGGTTACAGCGTCCGACACAATGCAGGAAGCATTGCTGGTGATGGCGTTAACGGCATCAAGGCGCTTGTTGCCTTCAGCAACGTAGTTACGCAGTGAGGCAAGTTCGCCAGAACCAAGGGGAGCGGTTTTGGCATCAGCGCTTACAACAGCGCGAGAAAAGGCGTCGAGCATGAGAAAGCAGGACTATGGGGTGGATAAAGCTACCGAAAAAGCCAGGGGGGGCCTGAGCAAATCAGCAGTACTGGTTATGCGTTTGGGAGTTGGGTTTTAACAACCCCTGCCAAGCACCCCAGAACCGTAAGCTTTCTTTCCGAGCTAGAACCCCAAAAACGGGTAATCACGTAAAACTTCGTCATCGAATTTAGTTTTGAAAACAAATTCGCAACGGCACTAGAAGGGGCACCAGTTTTTTAATAGCACCCCTTTTAAGATTTTGTTTAGATTTAGCGCGCGCTTGTTTCCCTTATGTAGTCTAAAAAAATCGCTAAATCAGCAAGATGGTTGATCCGATTGCAGTTGAAACCGTTAGCCCAGAACCCAGTGCCAGCGAACTACTGGAAACCATTCAAGAACTAAGCAGCTACCGCGATCGCCTTCGCAACGACGTGGTTACCCTCGGACAAAAGCTGCGCCTACCCAAAGCAAAGGTGGATGCCTCCCTTGCTGATCATCCCGAACTACAACGTATAGAAGCAATCCTGAGCCAACTTCAAGGCCAGGCACAACTGGGTTGATGATGCAAAAAACCGTTGCGCAGCCCCTTGGCAAGCAGCCTGCCCCACTTGATATGGCGGGTTTTTTTGCTGCCAGCCAAGGAACCTGGTTAACCCGCAGGGCTGTTCACCACCTCGACCATCAAGCCGATGAAGCAGGGGATTCAAATTTGATCATCGCCCCCTTTGATCGGGAAGATCCCAGTGTTCTCAAGATTTGCGCTGCACTTGGGGTTAATCCAGCTAGCGCGGCCGGAGGGGCGCGTTTTTGGTGGGAAAGCAACCTCACAGAGGGTTCAAGGGATCCGGATAATGCGGCGGTATTAATTGATGTGCCCCATGAAACAGATCGAAGCAAAGGCTTTTTATTGCGGGATAAAGGTTATGTGGAAAAAGCAGCCGTAATTAGCACCTATCGCTTTGCTGAAGATGGGGTGCTCTCAATAACAACAAGATACGACACAAATGTGGGCATTGAACGCTGTTGGTTTGTTACTGATCAGGTGCGCATGCGAGTGAGTTCAGTGCAATTTCTGGATGGGGTTTCCATGACCACCTATTGCACCGAACTGCGCTGCCCAAATGAAGAAACGATTCAAGCCATCGCCGCCCAAGCTCAAATGCTGGCTGAAAGCTGATGTTTGACCCCTTTCTAGATGAACTCCAGGGAACAATCCAAGCGGCCGGCGGTGAAGAGCTCGCCCTAGCGGCTGAATTCAAGGAATGCCACTCCAGCAGTGGCAAAAGCAGCATAAAAAATTGGTTGTGGGCCGTGCCTGGCTTCCGGCGCTGGCGGGTTACCAGGCTCGATGCCGGCGAATCTTTGCAGGTGCTCAATTCGGTTGCATATCCCGAGTATCAAAGGGACATGCCCTTGATGGGAGTTGATCTGCTCTGGTTTGGGGCAAAGTCGAAATTGGTGGCTGTGCTTGATTTCCAGCCGTTAATTCAAGCTGAAAGCTATTTCGATCAACATTTCAAAGGCTTGAAAAAACTTCATGGCACTTACCCCGAACTAAGTGGTGAAGAGGCGATGCGCTCCTTTGATCCCCATCAATATTTCTCCCCTTGGCTGCTTTTTTGCCGCGGCGGTGAAGAGGAGGCATCCACATCTTTGCCAAAAGCATTTAATGCGTTTTTGAACTGCTACTGGGAGCTAGATAAACAGAGCAAACCTGAGCATTCGTTGATCGCTGCCAGCGAAGTAAGGCATCTACAAATTGCATACGATATTTATAGTGCCGAGCGCGATCCTGCCCACGGTTTGTTTAAAAGCCATTTTGGTAAGGAATGGGCCGACAAATTTCTGCATCAATTCCTATTCCCCGCCAGCGACGGCCCCCATGCGTAGTTCCAGCCTCAGCCCAGTAGTTCTGCCTGGATGGCGCTGGCAAGCATTTCTAGATAAGGCGGTGGAGTTACTCACTCCATTTGAGCCCCAGCCCTACCCAGTGCCCGAACCTTTTCTTTGGCGTTCAGATAAGGGCGGATCAGCATCGCGGCCATTTGAAGTAACAACAGCCACTTGGGCTTGTAGAACAAATAAATTGCGCCAGGTGCGGGCCGCCTGCGTTGAAGGCGGTGATGCCGCTTCGGTTTTGAATTTTGTAATCAACCCCAGCTGCGAATTTGAGCTGCCTTTTTTTGGGGCTGATTTAGTAACGCTTCCCAATGGCCATCTTTTAGCCCTAGACCTGCAACCGGCCCTTAAAAACGATGCCATTCACACCCAGGCGGTGTGGGAAAAGCTGATCCCCTTGCACAGCAAATGGAGCGTTCATCTGCCCAGCGGTGGGCCGATACCAGCCGAAGCAGAGCCGTTCTTTTCGCCAGGCTTCCTCTGGACGCGCATCCCCTTAGGAGCTGAAGGTGATCAACTGATCCAAGCGGCGGTTATGCCAGCATTCATATCGTATTTAAATCTCTACTTGTCATTAGTTAACGAAGCTTGCCCCGTAGATAAAAGCCGCAGTGAAAAACTGCTTGAAGGGCAATTACGTTATTCAAAATATCGAGCCTTGAAAGATCCGGCCAGGGGAATGCTTAGCCGCTTCCACGGCGCAGAATGGACAGAAACCTACATACATAAAGTTTTGTTCGACCTTTGAGTTTATGTGCCAAAAATATGTTCTTAAAAGCCCAGGTGCCAAATTAGCTTCGCTCCAAAATTTGTCGTTAAACATTGTGAACACAGTTCAAGGATAGAGGCGTTATTGGCCAGAATCCCATCGACGGGATAGGCAGAGCTTTCGGCCCTCCCAAACCAACTCTGTGGTATCCACCAGCAGCAATCCAAAGGAGTTTTCACAATGTTCGACGCCTTCACGAGGGTTCTTGCCCAGGCAGACGCCCGGGGACAATTCATAAATCCTGGTGAGATCGATGCTCTCGCGAAGATGGTTTCGGACAGCAATAAGCGTCTCGATGCTGTCAACCGCATCACCAGCAATGCTTCAACCATCGTGGCCAATGCAGCCCGCCAGTTGTTTGCTGAGCAACCCGCATTGATCGCACCAGGGGGCAACGCTTACACCAGCCGCCGCATGGCAGCTTGCCTGCGCGACATGGAGATCATCCTCCGTTATGTCACCTATGCAATTTTTGCCGGTGATGCTTCAGTGCTTGAGGATCGCTGCCTAAATGGCCTGCGCGAAACCTACCTAGCCCTTGGCACCCCTGGCTCTTCTGTGGCCACCGGCGTGAATTTGATGAAGCAGTCTGCCATCGCGATTGCTAATGATCGCAATGGCATCACCGCTGGTGATTGCACCGCCCTAATCAGTGAAATTGGCACTTATTTTGATCGTGCTGCAGCCGCTGTTGCTTGAAGAATCCGCTGGAATTTTCTAAACCTTTTCACCCAATCAACCAATGAAAACCCCCCTTACCGAGGCTGTTTCAGCCGCAGATTCCCAGGGTCGCTTTCTCAGCAACACTGAAATTCAAGGTGCCTTCGGTCGCTTCAACCGTGCAAAAGCTGGCCTTGATGCAGCTAAGGCACTCACTGCAAAAGCCGACAGCCTCGTGAACGGTGCTGCCCAAGCGGTGTATTCAAAGTTCCCCTACACCACCCAGATGCAGGGCCCTAACTTTGCTGCCACCCCTGAAGGCAAAACCAAGTGCTCCCGCGACATTGGCTACTACCTGCGCATGGTTACCTACTGCCTAGTGGCAGGGGGCACCGGCCCCATGGACGACTACTTGATCGCCGGCCTTGATGAAATCAACCGCACTTTTGAGTTATCTCCCTCCTGGTATGTAGAGGCTCTCAAGTACATCAAAGCCAACCATGGCTTGAGTGGTGAAGCTGCCACCGAGGCAAACAACTACATCGACTACGCAATCAACGCTCTCACTTGATTCTCAGTTGATTTTTTCTCTCAAACCCCCCTTCTCTGAAGGGGGGTTTTTTCATGTTGTTCAAATAAATTGGGGCAATGGTTAACAGCATCCCAAATAATGAGCCCATAAGCGAGGCCGAGGCCCTTGAGCGCCTAAGCCAACAGGACGACCCCAGCCTGCAGTGTTACGGCGCTTGGTGGTTAGGTCGCATGCGCTCAAGCCACCCTGAGGCAATCCCGCTATTGCTTAATTGCCTTAACAGGCAGCTGAATTTGATTCAATCAGAACCAGAGGCACTTGCAGTTGGCAGGAGTGCTGCCCGTTCCCTTGGCAAATTGCAAGCTGAAGCGGCCTTGCCGCTACTACTCAAAGCCTTAAACCATCCAGACCACGGCCTCAGGGAAGCAGCAGCCCGCTCCCTTGGTGAACTGGGCAATCCAGCTGCCATTGCGGCGCTGCTGGGGCGGTTACAACAGCCATTGGCCGGCGAACCAGTTGGCAATGGTTTGAATTTGGCAGAGCCCTGTGAGGCCCTTCTGGAAGCAGTTGGCCAGATCTACCTGGTGAGCGGCATTAAAGCCAGTGCAGAATCAACTAAAACCCTTGAAGCATTTCAGTGCCACAGCAGGCCTTTGGTAGCCAGTGCTGCCTCACGGGCCCTACTACAACTGAGTGGCGAAGCGAAATGGGCTGAACCGATGGTGGCATTACTCCAACATCCGCAATTACAAATGCGCCGTGCTGCCCTAATGGATCTTGCCGCCTGCGGCTGGCGGCCGGCGGCAGAGGCAATCAGCGGCTGCTTGGCTGAAAATAGTTTGAAACTTATTGCCTTGCGCCGTTTAGTTGAGGAGCCCCTGGGGGAGCCCAATCCTGGGGCCCTTGGCGCCAGGGAAAAAGAACTGCTCGCCCTAATGGATGGCTTGCTTTGAACCCGTTATTGAATTCTTATTTGCTAGCGGTGCAAACAGCAGCCAGCGCCCAGGAATTGGTGGATACCACACGCAATTTGGTGGAGTATTGCCCAAATTTAGAGCCCGATTCCAGTGATCAAAAAGCAGTTATTAACTGCTTAATCGCCTTACTTGGCATAAATAATCCAGGTGCTGCCGTGGCAGCTGTTGATGGCTTGATTGCCTGCGGCAGCGCAGCGGTTGATTCTTTACTTAACAACTTAGATGAACACAACTATGGAGCCAGGGCTTGGGCTGTGCGCGCTTTAGCCCATATCGGTGATCCCCGCGGCTTGCCCGTGCTTAAAAGAGCGATCGAGCAAGATATCGGCCCCAGTGTGCGGCGAGCTGCCGCAATGGGTTTGGGTTATCTAAAGCTAAATGAACTACCCGAATCGCAACGCTTAGAAACCATGCAGATTTGCCTTGCTGGCCTCAGCCTCGGTTGCGCCGATGGCGAGTGGGTGGTGCGCTATGCAGCCGTTGTGGGTTTAGAGAATTTTCTTGTTAATGCCTCTGCTGCCTATGCCGAGGCCAGCCGCAAATTGCTGCTTTGCCGTTGCCAAGAGCAGGAGGAGCTTATTCCTGTGGTGCGCCTGCGGGCTGCCCAGGCTCTGGAAAAATGGCCCGCTCCTTGAACCAGGCCACGATTTTGCTAACCACTTGATCAATGGCCATGCCATCACTCACTAGCTCAAGGGCATCTGGCGCTTTACACAGAGGCGCAACAGCCCTGCTGGAATCAAGCAGATCCCGTTGGCTAATTTCTTGCTCCAACTGGCTTAAGGCTGGCACCGGCAAACCGCGGGCCGCCAGATCAGCCGCCCGGCGCTGGGCCCTTTCAGCAACGCTTGCCGTTAGGAAAACCTTGAGCTCAGCCTGGGGAAACACTGCGGTGCCAATGTCACGCCCTTCGGCCACCAGGCCGCCCTTGGCGCCAAAACGGCGCTGCTGGCTGGTGAGCGCCGAGCGCACGCTTGGTAATGCTGCCACCGCAGATACCCCAGCTGTTATTGCTGCCGTGCGGATCTGCTCGGTTACGTTCTCGCCATTCACCCATACCAATTGATCCCCCTCCTGCTGGGCCTCTAGCCGCAAATTGAGCTGCCCAAGGGCATTGGCTAATTCAGGGCTCTCCTCGGGCGCGAGGCCCTGGCTTTGCAGCAACCAGGTAACAGCTCGATACATGGCTCCAGTGTCTAGGTAAATCAGGCCCAGCTCCCGGGCCACCAAGCGGGTAACAGTGCTCTTGCCGGCGCCGGCGGGGCCATCGATGGCAACAATTGGAAGTCGGGTCATTAAAAAACGGTGATCGATTAATCGGGTACTGCCGCATCGCACGGCAGCGGCAAGCAGTGCAGAACCCTCCAGCTGCTGCAAGGGCTGCAAACTTAAGGGCTGCACCAATTCCAGATATTCCACTGCCAAACCTGCGGCCTCAAGGCGAGACCGCACCCACAACAGCAGTGATTCACCATTCTGCATTTCAGCATCAACATCCAGCTTCAAATCAGCCAGGGCCTGGGGCAAGGCCGCTGCCTGTTGCCGTTGGGCAGCACTGAGGTACGCATTGCGGGAACTAAATGGCAGCCCATCGGCTTCCCGCAGGGTGGGACAGGCCACCACCTGCACGGGCAAACCCAGATCCAACACCATGCGGCGCAGCACCTGCAGCTGTTGCCAATCCTTTTCACCCAAAAAAATTCGGCTGGGATTCACCAGTGCCAACAGGCGGGCTACCACAGTGCAAACACCCTGGAAGTGTCCTGGCCGTTTTGCTCCACAAAGATGTTTCACCAAATCAGGGGCTGGCATCACCTTGGTGAGTCCCCCCTGGCCAAGGGGAAATATATCGATGCTTTGGGGAGCCCAAAGGGCCTCTGCTCCATGGGCCGCCGCTAAGTTCAAATCTGCCTGCAATTGGCGGGGATAGCGTTCAAAATCCTCAGCGGGGCCAAATTGGAGCGGATTAACAAATACGCTCACAAGCAGCCTTGCTTCAGGCGAGGCGGCCAAAGCAAAAAGTCCACCATGGGCAGCATGTAAGCCGCCCATGGTGGGTACGAAATGGATTGGTTTCTCGCTGGCTCTTTTCCATTGCTCCAAATCTTGAAGGGATTGGAGCAGGGCGATTTCAGGCAGATTTGAACTTA
>MWMJ01000002.1:0-83377 GCA_002151525.1 Synechococcus sp. Lanier
GCCCACCGGCAGGAATTTTTATTCCGTAGACCTGCGTTCGGTACCCACTGAAGCCGCCTGGGATCTGGGCAGGCGCAGTGCCGAGGCATTACTTGAGCAGCATCTCCAAATCGAGGGAGAGCATCTCAGCCAATTGGCTATTTCAATTTGGGGCACCAGCACCATGCGCACTGGTGGCGACGATGTGGCCCAGGTGTTTGCATTTATGGGTATTCGCCCCCAATGGGATGGCAGTAGCAGGCGCATGGTGGGACTTGAATTAATCCCATCAAGCAGCCTTGCCAGGCCAAGGGTTGATGTAACTGTTCGCATATCTGGTTTTTTCCGTGATGCCTTTCCCCAGCTACTCCATTGGCTAGATCAGGCAAATCAGATGGTGCGCCAACACACCGATGGGGGAGTTGGATGTGAGGTGTATGGGTCTGCCCCAGGGGCCTATGGAGCGGGTTTACAGGGTTTGATCGAAAGTGGGAATTGGGAGGATAGGGATGATTTAGCAGAAGCATTTTTAAACTGGAGCAAATGGCACTATCGCGCCAATGCCGAGCCCCAAGCCGACAGGCTTGGCCTTGAAAAGCGACTTCAAAAGGTGCAAGTGGTACTCCACAATCAAGACAATCGAGAACATGATTTGCTCGATTCAGATGATTACTATCAATTTCATGGTGGCATGGCTGCAGCTGTAAGGCGCATTAAGGGCAGCGACCCTAAATTGTGGTTTGGAGATCATTCCCAACCCTTAAATCCCAAGCCAAAGCCACTCGCATTAGAACTAGATAAAGTAATTCGTAGTCGCTTGCTAAATCCACGCTGGATTGAAGGTATGCAGCGGCATGGATATAAAGGCGCCTTTGAATTTGCCGCGAGCCTCGATTACCTTTTTGCCTACGATGCATGCACAGATCTTGTTCCAGACTGGGCCTACACTTCAGTTTGTGAGCGTTGGCTTGAAGATTCTAAGGTTCAAGAATCCATAAGAAATAGCAATCCTTGGGCGCTAAGGGATATGGCAGAAAGACTTCTAGAGGCCAATAATAGGGGTTTATGGCAAAATCCAAAACCAAATCAGTTGGAGTTTCTCAAACAATTGGTTTTAAGTAGTGATGAAAATATTGAAATTAACCAAGATCCTTAAGCATGTCTTTGAAGGGATCGATCGATCCAGGTTTGGCAGAGCGCGGCGGAGCTGGAGCTATTTTTTCAGGTGCAGCCGGAGCCTTGGAGGCACTGCCGGGCACGTTTGTTCCTGATACGGCTGAACCTTTGATCCGATTTTCCAGTTCCACCTGAGTGATCTGCTGGGCGAAGGTTTTCTTAACCGGCTTGGGAACACCGGCATTCATGGTTGTTTTGTTTGGATTAGCTACAACCGACTCTGGTAAACCGTCAGAAACCTTTTCAAGCCTTGATTCCATCGAATCAACTTCCTCAATGCGCTCCTTTAGTCCAGGGTTTTCGGCTGTGCCTGGAAAGGTGCGTCGAATGCTGTAGGAGCGACGCATGAAATTCACATCGCCAAGGCTGCTTGCCTTATCGGGTTCAAGAAAAAAGCTTTTGTCCTGTTCCTCTGCCTCGTTGGGCTTGCGGCGGAAGCGATCAAACAAACCCATGGCACATGTATGAGCTTTATAAAATTTAGCGGCCCAAGAGGCTCAAACCGTGGCTATCGGTTCCACAACTCTGTAAAAAGTTGAGATCCGTAGCTAAATCAGCCACCCTTTCACATACATGCTCACTGGGGCGCCAGCGTGGTTGCATTTCATAGTCGTACCAGGTTTCCACCCCATCAAAACCCAACTCTGAAGCCGCTCGCATTAGCAGCTTGAAATTAATGCGATAGCGGGCGGGGTGAGCCAACAGGGCTAAACCGTTTGCAGCCTGGATCGCCTCAACAACGGCAGCTGCACCCAGCTGTTCACCTACAACAGTATCCCCTTGAAGATATGGTGCCATCGCCCCATGGCTTGGCTCATAGCCAAGGGCCAACACGTGCACTAGGCAATTCTCCAATACACAACTCACCTCAGTGCCAGTCCAAAGTTTGGGAACATTGGATCCAACTGAGCGGTGGTAATCAAGCCGCTTTTGCACCAACGGATAAGCCTCAAGGCTGTGGTGGTCGGTAACAGCAAAGTGCTCAAGGCCTATTTTCACTGCTTCATCAGCCAGGGCTTCGGGGGTGAGGCTGCCATCACTGCAAAGGGTGTGGCAATGGAAATTGAATCTTTTTGGGCAGGTTGTAGCTGTTACCTGCTCGAGCACAGCCCTGAGGGGATGGGGATGGTTAAACGGCATTGATTGCCTCCCGTTCAGCCTTTAAACGCCGCCAACGGGCGTAAAACTGAATTGACGCCGCCATGAAAAGGACTAAAGCCACCAGCAACCAGGTGGCCCCGCCAGTGGGAAATTGATTTTTAAACACCACCAACATCACAACCAACACCAGTAGCAGAGTGGGCAATTCGTTAAATGCCCGCAACTGTTTTGCAGACCACTCACATTTGCCAAGGCTCAACAATCCCATCAGGCGATAGCAATAGCAGTGGTAAGCCACCAGGCCAACAACAAATGCCAACTTTGTATGGAGCCAGGTTTGGGATAACCAGCTCTGATTGCCAAGCAATAAACCAGCGGCGCCAATAACTGTTACCACCAGGCCAGGGGTGGTGATGATGTTTGCCAGGCGCCTTTCCATCAGGGCGTACTGTTTTTCAAAGGCCTGGCGCAGGGGTTCGGGTTGGTCCCTGGCCTCCACATGGTAAATAAAAAGCCTTACCAGATAAAAAAGACCGGCAAACCAAACCACAACACCAACTATGTGAAGGGTTTTAAACCACAGGTAGGCTTCCGCCGAGATGTTTATGGTCATTGAAGCTCACTCCGTTGAGCCCATTCAAACCCTGCGGCAGTAGCGCCAATGGCTTGACGTTCACTTTGGCTGAATTTATCCAACTGTTTAATCATCAAAGCCATGCGCGGATGATTGCGAAAAATTTCCTGGTGACGACCTAGAAAATCCCAATAGAGCACAGTAAAAGGACAGGCCACTGGTCCGCTGCGTTCCGAAGGATCGTAGCTACAGCCCTTGCAATAGGTACCCATGCGCTGAATGTATTTACCACTTGCGGCATAGGGTTTGCTGGCGAGCATGCCTCCATCGGCCCACAAACCCATGCCAATTACATTTGTTTGCATTACCCAATCGTGGGCATCAACAAATTGACTGTTAAACCAAGCTACATATTCCTGCGGATTCCACCCAGCAAGCAAGCCTAAATTAGCAAGAATCATTAAACGTTGAATGTGGTGTAAATAGCCACTATTTGATAATTCAGCTAACACATTATCAACGCAAGCCATGCCACTCTTAGAATGGTTTCTAATAAATTTGGGCAGGGGCTGCACCGCTGCTAATGCATTGGAAAGGGAGTAGCTATCGCCAAAATGATGGTATAGGCCTTGGGTATACTCCCGCCAACCAATTATTTGACGCAGCACTCCCTCCAAACTGGCAAGGGGTACTTTTTTCCTTAATCCATCCCCCTCTAGGCGATGAACAACCTCGAGGGGATGGAGCAAACCTAAATTCAAATAAGGACTCAGTAGGGCATGCCAAAGGGTTGATTCACCCTGAACCATGGCATCTTGATAGGGCCCAAACTCAGCGAGGCGAGTTGAGATAAAATGTTCTAAAACCATGAGCGCCTGCTGCCTGCTCACCGCCCATTTGAACGGCTTTGATATTCCACTAAGTTCATATATTGGTTGAAGCTCTTCCAGTTTTTTAATTACATCCTTGGTGGTTTCACTTGGTGTAAACCAAAGAGCTTCAGGGCCCTTGAGGCCAGTTTTAGGTGGCTTGCGATTTTCTTTATCAAAATTCCATTGCCCACCCAAGGGTTGATCACCATCCATAAGCACTCCAAATCGCCTACGGCCTTCGCGATAAAAGTATTCAAGCCTCAGCGATCGTTTGCCTTGAGCCCAATTTGCAAAATCAGATCGGCTCCACATAAATTGATTGTTATCAAACCAGCGCAATTGCCAAGCAAACTTGCTGTTGGCGGCAAGTTTTTCAATCGCCAGCTTGATTGGCCTATCGCTTGGGGTCATCACACGCAATTCGCCTATGCCATGGTTTGCAATCCAGCTGTTAATGGCTTTTTCATAACTGGGAGCTTCCACTAGATCCACCACCCAGCCAGCGGCGCGCAGTTCTGCTGCAAAGGTGCGTTGGGCAGCCCAAAACAGGATTTGTTTTTGGATGTGTGGTTTGGTAGTTAGCACCGATAGGCTCTCCACCAGCAAAACCCTGGACCCATGGGGCAGGGAAGAAGCAAGCGCTGCCTGTTGCAGGTGCAGTTGGTCATTCAATACCCAGATGCCAATTGCCACAGCTAGGCCCCAAGATGAGGTGAGAGTTTCTACAGCCTATGGATTTCGATCTGCTTGTGATCGGTGCTGGCTCAGGCGGGCTGGCCGCAGCTAAGCGTTCAGCACGCCACGGTGCCAAAGTGGCGATTGTTGAGGCAGATCGCGTTGGTGGAACCTGCGTGATTCGTGGTTGTGTGCCAAAAAAATTATTAGTTTATGGCTCAGAATATAAAGACCTTTTCAAAGATGCTAAAAGTTTTGGCTGGGAAGCAAGCGAGCCAAAATTTCACAGCAATATACTTTTGCAAAATGTTCGCAATGAAGTTAACAGACTAAATCAACTTCATATTAACTTATTAGCTCAAGCAAATGTTGAGCTAATAAGCGGAAGAGCAAGTTTTGCAGATTCCCATACCATACAAGTTGGTGATAAAACTTATAGTGCAAAAAATATCCTTATAGCCGTTGGTGGCAAGCCAACCCGTTTGCAAATCCCAGGAGGAAACCTGGGCTGGGTTAGCGATGATTTATTTGAGCAGCAGAGCTTGCCAAAATCGATCGTGATAATTGGTGCTGGTTATATTGCCTGCGAATTTGCCTGTATTCTTGCAGGCCTTGGTGTGAGTGTAACTCAGATTGTACGCGGCAATAGAATTCTAAAGGGGTTCGACAGTGAATTGGTTTTAGCCGTTCAGTCTGAAATGATTGAGGCGGGAATAAATATAAACTTTGGCTGCACCCCTGAGTTGATTGAGCACCATAAGCAGGGCTACATTATTAGCTGCGCCTCAATGGGATCTGAAGAAAATATATCCACAACATTTGAAGCTGATGCTTTACTTCAAGCAACGGGAAGGCTAGCAAACTTAGCTGATTTACAGCTAGGTGCAGCTGGAGTGTTACATGAGTTCAATCGCATCCTTGTAAACAAAAGCCAACAAACAAATATTGATCACATTTATGCCGTTGGTGATGTTACAAATCGGGTGAACTTAACACCTGTTGCCGTAGATGAGGGTAGAGCTGTTGCCGATCGGCTCTTCGCCTCTGGAAACAGGATCGTTAACCATGAACTTATTGCTACTGCGGTTTTTACTCAACCTGAATTTGCCAGCATTGGCTTAAGTGAAGAAGAAGCTATAAAAAGTTTTGGCAGTGATGCTGTTAAGGTATTCAGCGCAAAATTCCGCAGCCTCCAGCAAGCATTACCAGCAAGGGGTCCCCGTTGCATCCTAAAATTAATAGTTGATATTAAAACAGACCGAATCCTCGGTTGCCATATGGTGGGTAGCCATGCGGCTGAAATAATTCAAATGGCTGCAATATCGATTGGGATGGGAGCAACTAAAAAAGACTTTGATAATACAATGGCGCTCCATCCAAGCATATCAGAGGAATTTGTTACCATGACTTAATTTTGCCATGCCTTAGTTTTAACTATTAATTTCAACATCATCGTTACTGGGATGAAAAAAGGAATGTATTTGATTAGCCAATGCTGCCCCCACCCCTGGGCAGCTTCCTAATTGATCCGGAGTTGCCAGTTGAATTGCATCTATTGAACGAAAATGAGCGAGTAGATCTTTAATTCGTTTTGCACCCAAACCAGGAATATCACTGAGGCGCGAGCGTTTCATACGTTCTCCCCTCTGCTGACGATGGAAACCAACGGCAAAGCGATGGGCCTCATCCCGCAAGCGACGTAGAAGCACTACGCCCAATTGATCAGGCTCGGTTTCCAATGGCTTAGAAGCCCCTGGCAAGAAAATCTCCTCCCGTTGTTTTGCAAGGGAACAAACAACTAATTCATCGGCTAAATTTAATTCCCGCAGGGCCTCCATCACTGCGGATAATTGACCTTTTCCACCATCTATCATTACCACATCAGGCCAATCAGTTAAGCCATCACCCTGCAAAGTGGTTTTAGTTCTTCGGCGTAGTTCACTAAGATTAGCCCCGGCATGTTTAGCCTGGCTCCAGCGTTTAAAGCGTCTGCGCATAATTTCAGCCATGGCCATAAAATCATCACTATGGCCAGAAGTAATACTACTACTTTTTATTTTATATTTACGATAGTGTTGTTTTGCAGCTAAACCATCAACAAACACAACCTGTGATGCCACGGCATCGCTTCCTTGAATATGACTAATATCAAAACCTTCTATACGGCGTGGCGGATGCTCTAATTCGAGCAACTGAGCCAAATCTTCTAAGGCTAAATGCTGCTGTTCAGCGGATCGCTGGGCCCTTGCTAATTCATAACTTGCATTACGTACAACCAACTCGATTAATTCAGCTTTTTGCTGACGCTGCGGGTTAAGCAGTAATACTTTTCGCCCCCTGCGCTGGCGCAGCCAGGCCTCGAGTAATTCCTGCTCTGGCAATGCATGTTGCAAAAGTACTTCCGGTGGAATTTCCACTGGATCAACTTGGCTGTAATGCTCCTCCAATACCCGTTGCAATATCGCTCCAGGAGCAGCCGCCTCCGCATCGGCTGTGTAGCCAAGCCTGCCAACTAATTTACCTGCTCTAACCTGAAATAATTGAACAGCTGCAACGCGATCATCAGTTGCCAAGGCGATTACATCTCTGCTGATATCAGCATCAGGTAAGGCAACTTTTTGTTCAGCAGTGAGCAATTCCAAACCCTTTAATTGATCCCGGGCTAGGGCAGCTGCTTCGAAATCAAGTCTCTCAGCATATTTAACCATCTGCTGTTGTAATAATTGCAGTAATTCATCGTTTCTCCCCTGGAAAACCATTGCTACTTTTTGAATGGTTTTCTTATATTCTTCAGCTGATATTTTCTGTTGACATACACCAGGGCCCCTGCCGATATCAAAGTTAAGACAGGTTCTATCCCTATGCAATGGCTGGGGGCGCTGCCTTAATGGAAATACTCTTTTCACGATTGCTAAGGTGCGCCTCAATAAGCCAACATCAACATAGGGGCCATAAAATCTATCGTGCGCCTTGCGAAATCGCCTTTGCCGCGTAATAAAAATTCTCGGATAATCTTCACTCCAAGTGATGCATAAATATGGGTACTTTTTATCATCTTTTAGCAGAATATTAAAGTGGGGTTGATGGTTCTTAATTAGGTTAGATTCAAGAACCAATGCCTCTGCTTCACTGTCGGTAACGATAAATTCAATATCTACAACTTGCCTCACCATCAATTCAATTCTTGGCCGATCTGGCACCCCATCTCTGAAATAGCTGCGAACCCTGCTTCGCAAACTTTTTGACTTACCTATATAGAGAATGCGATCTTCAGCGTCGCGCATTAGGTAGCAACCTGCTTCTGAGGGTAAGGCCTTTAGCAGTGCCTCCAAACGGGGTGGATCCTGCATCAAGGGCTGTTGACCCGTCTTCAGCCCTGTAATAAGACCCCCTGGAACGCGTTAAGCCAGTGTAGGGAGAGCAACAGCAGCAGCATGAGGGCGATCTATCCCGGCAGCTTCGACCCTGTCACCCTTGGCCACCTGGATCTAATCCAAAGGGCTAGCAGTCTTTTTGAAGAAGTGATCGTGGCGGTGTTGCGCAATCCAAACAAACAGCCCAGCTTCAGCCTTGAGAAGCGTCTTCAGCAATTGAGCATCGCCACATCCCATCTACCCCAGGTTCGCGTTACGAGTTTTGCCGGGCTTACTGTGAATTTCGCCCTACAGGAAGAGGCCAGGGTGATCCTGAGGGGGCTTAGGGCCTTAAGCGATTTTGAATTTGAGTTGCAGCTTGCTCACACAAATGCCAGCCTTTCCCCCGCCGTAGACACCCTTTTTATGGCCACAGCAGTTGGCCACAGCTTCCTCAGCAGCAGCGTGGTGAAGGAGGTGGCTCGCTTCGGAGGTGATGTGTCTCGCATGGTGCCGGAAATAGTGGCAGGAGATCTGATCGAGCTGTTTAATCAGCCTGTGTGATAACCCGTGCAGCAGATGACCCAGGCTCGATTGGAAGTACTCGATCAGCTTGATCAGCTGGAGGAAATTGTGTTGGAGGGCGCCCGGGTGCCCTTCTCCGGTGGCCGCTTAGTGAATGAGCAGGATGCCATTGAAATTCTTGATGCCGTTCGCCAATCCATACCCCGTGAGGTGGATCAAGCGGTTGAATTAATGCGTCAAAAGGAAGCTTATTTAGGCCAGGCTCGGCAGCAGGCTGAGGAAATCATCAACCAAGCCCGCAGGGAGCGGGAGGCTCTTATAAACGCGGCTAGTGTCCGCCAGGAAGCAGAACGCCAAGGGGCGGAAGTTCGCGAACAGGCCCGCCAACAGGGTGAACAACTCCTAATTCAGGCTCGCCGCCAAGTAGCTGCCACAGAACAGGAGCACCAGGCGAGGGTGGCCCAGATGGATCAGCAATTTGCAGCCAGACGCCAACAGTTGGAGCAAGAGGCTGGTGCCCGTTTCCAACAGTTGGAACAGGAGCATCAACAAATGAAGCGCAGCCTGGCTGAAACCCACGAACGCAGCCGTCAACAATCCCTTCAGGAACTAGAGCAAATTCGTTTAGAGGCAAACCGCCTGCAACAGGAAAGCCAGGCAGAAGCTGAGAGAGTTCAACAGGAAGCCCTGAATTTCCGTCAAACCACCCAACAGCAAGCCGAGTCTTTACTTCTACGCAGTCGCCAGGAGGCAGGAGCCGTACAGCAAGGTGCCAACCGCTATGCGGAACAGGTGCTTGGGGAACTAGATAACCGCCTTCAGGAAATGGCCAAGGTGGTTATCGCCGGCAGAAGAGAATTGGTGCGTTTGCAAAGCACTGATCTAGAAGCACCGCAAGAGCAAGTCAATTCGCTGCCGACCAACCAACGCAGCAATGGTCGAAGATTTGGTCGTCGTTCGGCCTAGCGGCAGTGCCCAACGGCAAAAACTGAATGCAGCACCTTTCCCATCACAGCAACTGGAGCCTCAGATCCGTTAGATATCATGCTCAGGTAAAGCGGCCCATCTGCCGTTGTTAGCATTCCAGAAATAGCTTTTACGCCGCTAATGGTGCCGGTTTTTCCGGTAAAACGTCCCTCCAATTCCGTTCCGCGGAAGTAGGAACTCAAGGTTCCCCGTTGACCTGCAACAGCCATGCTTGCGTAATAGTTTTTGGCATAGGGATGTTGCGCCATGCGCAACAACAAAGCCGCAAATAATTTGCTGGTAATGCGATTACCACGATCAAGGCCTGATCCATCTTGAATTACCACCCCTTGAACTGGTAAACCCTGTTGCTGTAACCATTCCATCGCGCGCCGCTGGGTGATAGGCAGCTGCCAACTGCCAGTGCCCTCCCTTAACAACACCTCTGCTGTGAAGTTATGGCTTTCACCATTAGCTAAACTAAGCAAATGATGCATCGACTTTGAAGGTTCACTAAGGAGCAAAATGCTGTCGGGGGGTTCAACACTTCCAGCCGGGATTGCACTAATAATTGCTGTGCGGCCATTGCGAAGGATTTCCTGTTTAAGCAAGCGTTCCAGCCTTGCGGGGGGATTTTGCACAGACATATCCACGGCATTGGCAGTTAGCGCCAAGCGGGTAATTGGAGCGCCGTAGTCATAGTCGCGATCTGCCATAGACCAACCCTGGGGCCACCAGCGGCTTGCGGGCTCCTCCTCGAGCTGTATTTTCAAAGGAGAGTTGCCAGTGCTGCTGCTGCCGCCAGAGCCAGCTGCCAATTTTGCAATTCGTTTTAGTTGGGAAAATCCAAGGCTGGGGTCACCACTGCCCTGTAAACGCAGGGTGCCATCCGGCAATTGCCATAATTCGGTGCTGAGGCGATGGTCGGGTCCTAGGCGATCCAGCGCTATGGCAGTGCTGAGTAGTTTTTGGTTGGAAGCCGGAATTCGAGGCCGCTCGCCATTCAAATCAGCTAATAAACGACCACTGGGATCAGCAACACTGATGCTCCAAACGGAGGCTTCTGGGCCAACTGCCTGCAGCAGTTTCTGTTGAAGGGCAGGGCAAACAACCTGGGTTTGCAGTAGGGGCAAACCAACTGTTGGTAAGGGCGGGGGGTCTAGGGGTTGGGCGCTTGTGGCACTTACAACTAAAGAGAGTTGACTACTTAAGGCAAGCGCCGTGAAACGAAAAAATTTGGCGCGAGATATATTCATATTAGTGGTTAGCAATTTCCACGTTGCTAACAACACCGTTTATTCGATAGCTGGCTCCTTCCAATTCTATTGGTGAACCAATTTTCAAGGCTTGATTTCCCAATACCACTCCACCGGAGGTAACTTGACCTTCACCTTGAAGTATGAATCTTGCATCAAGGGTTGAGAAACCACTGGCGTTTGGGTCTGGCGCTGTTGTTACTTTCCCGCTTGGTAGAACCACCACAACCCTTCTGGAAATTGCAGTTGCCTGCTTTAGGTTCACACTGCCATGGGGTTGGTTGCGTATCACCAAGCTTGTTTTACCTTCTGCCCTAATTTTGTTTAGCAAGCCTTGAGGATCTGCGGCAGGTATCGCTTTTACATCAACCGTTACCAGCACAGATTTGATGCCACCAGTGGCCTTTGCCACAGTTCCAGCCAACTTTGGACTCCAAATCACGCCAATGGCAGCAAGCAGAACAGCAGCTGCTGCACCGATATCAACAGGGTTCAACCGCTGAAATTGCCGATCTAGCATCTTTAAATTTCTGCTGCTGGGAGCTTAAGCCTTTTTGGCTGGGCTACCCAGCTCAACTAATGTCCTTTAAAAAGCGGTCTATGGCCAAAAATCCCTGACCGAGCGCTGCATCAAGCTCCTCAGCGGCTGGTTTTTGCTCAAAGGAAGCCAAAGCTAAAAAACCCGCTTCAGATTGTTTAAAAAGTTGCCATTCACTGGGGAAGGCATGCAAAAGCGCGGCCCCAAGCAATGGCTGCACGCAGTAAGCATTTTGCCAAGTAGCTAAAAAACCCTTGCGGCGCAGGCGAGCCACGCTGCCAATGCCAATAGCTGCATCTTCAAGGCGGCCATTTAGTAAGAGCACTGCACCGGAATGGTTAGTACAAATTTCTTCCACTGATGCGTAATCGGGAGGGCCAGGTGCCACCAGGATCAAAGGGCTCTCTTGTTGTTCAGTTTTGTTTGTTGAGTTTTCATTTAATTGAACCCTTTGCCAATCCAGCAAAGTTGAACAAAAGGCTGCGGCATCAGGAGCGTCCCGTTTTGCCAAAGCGCAGGCACCGGCATCCGGAAATAATAAAATTGCTTCTATCAAAGAATTTGCTAACTGCTCCCAAAGGCGCAGTGCCACAGGCATGATCCTTAGGCCCTCAAAACGTATTTCAGCGCTCCAGCGACCCTTGGGCCTTTTATTAAAGGCAGCTAATACCGCTGTTAGTAATTGGGCCTCAGCGGCATATAGATCACTTGGAAGATTCATGCGCTCCGGGCTGCCTCTAGCTCAGCCATTGTGGCTTCAAGTAATGATGGCAATGGTTCTAAATCTTTTTGTTCAAGCCAAGGGCCAAAACTAAAACGCAGGCCACTCGCGGCTTCAAGCTCGTTGTAGCCAAGGGCCATGAGGCTTTTATTTGCCGTTTCCCTACCACTACTGCAGGCGGAGCCACTGCTACAGGCAACACCCTTGCGGGCGAGCGATCGAACCAAGGATCTGCCTGAGAATGGTTTTCCAGTGGAGTCACTCAACAAAAGGCTGAGGTGATGGGGCAAGCGCAAACTGGGCTCGATGGCTCCACTGATACGAACACCGGGAAGTTTCAACAACTTGCCTTTAACAAAATCGCGCAAATTAGCCAATTTGTTTGCAAGGTTGGGTTGTTGCTGTTGGCGCAGCTCAAGGGCTTTAACAAGTCCGGCAGCCAAAACCACTGACTCTGTGCCCGAGCGTTTGCCACCTTCCTGGCCACCGCCAAAAATTTGTGGTTGTAATTGCACAGCTTCGCTTATCAACAAGGCTCCTATGCCACGAGGCCCCTGGAATTTATGGGCCGAAAGTGAAATTAAGTTTGGGCTATTTTCACCTAAATCAAGGGAGACTTCACCAACCGCTTGCACAGCATCCCTATGCAACAAAACACCATGGTTGCGGCAGAGGGAACTCACCTCAGCCATGGGTTGCAGGCTTCCCACATCACTACTTCCCCACACCAGGCTAAGCAGCCGAGTGGGGGGTTTTAGTAAATCAGCAAGGGCCTCAAGATCCACAATGCCCTGGCTATTAACTGGAACAAAATCAATCTGCCAGCCCTCTGTTTGTAATTGATAGGCAGCCGCACTAACGGACGCATGCTCAAGGGGAGATAGAAGCAAACGGCCAGGGGACAAACGGCGGCAGCTGCCAAAAAGTGCGAGATTATTTGCCTCGGTGCCACCTGAAGTGAAAATTACTTCACCCCTGGCCATCCCTAGTAGTGAGGCCAATTCAAGCCGACTGCGCTCCAACAGATCGGCAGCCTTCAAGCCTTCAGCATGGAGACTTGAAGGATTAGCCCATGCTTGAAGCCCATGGCTAGCCATGGTGGCAAGAACCTCCCCATGGGGTGGAGTGGCAGCGCAGGCATCTAAATAGAGTTGAGAGTTAACTGCCACTTATGCGACGCAATGTACGTTGCTCAACCGATTCGTTGGCAAGGTTAACCAACTGATCTAGGGAAAAATCACTTAAAACAGCCATCGCTTTAGCTCTAGCATTAGCGCTGGGGCAAGCTTCAGGATTAATACATCCCTGGCTGCATAGTTTAGAGCAATCGATGCTTTCTTCTGAACTTAAAAATGAATCAAGTGACGGGGGCAGGGAACCGCTAAACACAAATTCTGCTGGACCAGTCATCTGCAGGTGGTTGCGGGCATCCCAATTGATATGTAGAACACCCCCAGGCAATTCCACATCTGCCTCCCTGGCGCATGAACCGCGCAGATGGGTTGCAACTAGGGCTGCGCAGGCACCAGTTCCACAGGCAAGGGTGGCGCCAGCACCACGCTCCCACACAAGCAACCGCAGATAGTTATCAGCTACAACCTCAACGAAATGAACATTTGTGCGGGCAGGGAAGGCGGGATGGGCCTCTAGGGCAGGCCCGAACCGCGCCAAATCGATTTCTTCAATTTTGGGCACCTGCACCACTGCATGGGGATTACCCATGCCAACAGCGGCCACTACAAATTGCTCACCTGCCAACTCGAGGCAAGCCTCAGCAAGGGGAAGCCCTTCGTTAATGGTTGTGGGTATGGCCTCGGGATTGAGCAGGGGCTCTCCCATGTCTACGGCAACCTGCTGGCCCGCTATTAATTGAGGAACGATTAAACCAGCGCCGGTTTCAACACGCCAGCTCGAAAACTCAGGCAGATTATCTAAATCTGCCAGGAATCTGGCAAAACAACGAACACCATTGCCGCACATCTCAGCTTCTGTGCCATCAGCATTGATGATTTGCATGCGCACATCACCACCATTTCGAGGCGGCAGAGCAAGGATCAGGCCATCGGCTCCAATGCCAAAACGCCGTTGGCAAAGGAACTGTGCAGCTTCGCTTAGGTGTAAAAGCAGGGGCATTGCACGAAAATCCATCAAGATGAAATCGTTTCCGAGGCCCTGGTACTTGCGAAACTGCATTGCGGCTAAAAAACCTGTCTTGATCGTATGGCCTCTGCTTCGCAGCCGGAACTAGATACAAATCTGCCAGGGGTACGCCTGCTGCAGGAATGGATCCGCGTTGGCCTTGTACTGCAGCTGGAAATGGCAAATGGCTCGCTGCATGAGGGCATTTTGCAGTGGCAGGATCCGGAATTTCTAGCCTTGCAATCAGTGGGAAGTGAGTGGCCAAAACTAATTAAGCGCAGCCAGGTAAGCCAAATTTCAAGCTTGAGCTTGGCTAAGGAACCAACACAGGTCACAATTCCTAGTTCGCGGCCTTGCCTGCCGCCGACATAAGCGATCGCATGCAGAGCTCAACCAACCGCTACAGCCCAGCCGACTTGGAATTCAAGTGGCAAAAACGCTGGGAACAGCTGGGGCTGCATCGAACCCCTGAACCAAGTGAAAATCGCAGCGAAAATTTTTACGCCCTCTCGATGTTTCCATACCCATCGGGAAATCTGCATATGGGGCATGTGCGCAACTACGTAATAACAGACGTAATTGCCAGAGTTCAAAGGTTGAAAGGCAAACGGGTATTACATCCAATGGGCTGGGATGCATTCGGCCTGCCTGCGGAAAATGCTGCAATTGAGAGGGGTGTTGATCCTGCGCAATGGACCAAACAAAATGTTGCCCAAATGCGAGAACAACTAAAGCGTTTGGGTTTATCGATAGATTGGGATCGCGAATTCAGTACTTGTGAGCCAACATATTACCGATGGACCCAGTGGTTATTTCTCCAATTCTTTGATGCAAAACTTGCTTATCAAAAAGAGGCAAATGTAAATTGGGATCCTATTGATAAAACAGTTCTGGCAAACGAACAGGTAAACAACGAAGGTCGCTCCTGGCGATCTGGAGCTATTGTTGAAAAGCGGAAGTTGAAACAGTGGTTTTTGAAGATCACCGATTATGCAGAAAACCTATTGAGTGATTTAACAAGCCTCGAGGGCTGGCCGGAAAGGGTGCGTACGATGCAAGCCAACTGGATAGGTAAAAGCGTTGGTGCCGAAATAGATTTTGAACTTATTGGTTCTAACCTAAATACATATTCCCTGCGATCTAAAATTAAAGTTTTCACTACAAGACCCGACACTTTATATGGCGTTAGTTATCTGGTGCTAGCACCAGAGCATCCACTTGTTGATCAGCTCACCTCAACAGAGCAAAAAAAACAGGTAAACGAATATCAAAGCATGGTTGCCGCCACAAGCGAACAAGACAGACTTGCAGACGATCGGCCTAAAAACGGAGTGCCCCTTGGTGGCATGGTGCAACATCCAATAACAAAGGAGGCACTTCCTGTTTGGATAGCAGATTATGTTTTACCCGATTACGGAACCGGTGCAGTGATGGGTGTACCCGCCCACGACGAAAGAGACTTTAGTTTTGCAAAAAAATATAACTTATCAATTAAAACTGTTGTTGTACCTCCTAACACAATAGCTGCAGATGATCAGCCGCAAACCAACATTAATTCAGAACCAAGCTCCGCCTATACAGAACTCGGTTCGCTTGTCAATTCAGCTGAATTTAATGGCATGGTTGGTGAGGAGGCAAAAAAGGCAATTATTGATAAAGCAGAGCAAGCCGGTTTTGGCAAGGCAAAAGTTACATTTCGATTAAGGGATTGGCTGATCTCACGCCAACGCTATTGGGGTTGCCCGATTCCAATAATTCATTGCGAGGAATGTGGTGCAGTTCCGGTACCCATTGATCAGCTTCCCGTGAAACTTTGCAAACCTGGTGATTATATAGAGAAGGTTGAATGTCCTAAATGCGCTAAATTAGCAAGCAGAGAAACCGACACAATGGATACATTCATGTGTTCTAGTTGGTATTTTCTTCGCTACACAGATGCAACGAACAAGGATTTACCTTTTAAAAAACAAAATGCATCTGCATGGATGCCAGTAGATCAATATGTTGGTGGTGTAGAACATGCAATCCTCCACCTTCTCTATTCTAGATTTTTTACTAAAGTATTATCTAAGCGCGGCTTAGTTAACTGCAATGAACCCTTTAGACAATTGCTTACTCAGGGGATGGTACAGGCAACTACCTATCGAAATCCAAATAGTCAAAAATACATCTCACCAGCAAATATTGGCGATCCGCTAAACCCTACAGACCCTGATACTGGAGAAAAACTTGAAATACTATATGAGAAGATGTCTAAATCAAAATACAATGGCATTGATCCGAGCTTAGTTATAAATAAATATGGCGCTGATACGGCGCGAATGTTTATATTATTTAAGGCCCCAGCTGAAAAAGATCTCGAATGGGATGATGCAGATGTTGAAGGACAGTTTAGATTTCTACAGAGAATTTGGCGATTATGCCAGAATGCTATGCAGAAAGGTATTTACCTAACAAATACAACAAGGAATGAGAGAAAAAATACTTCAAATATTGATAAAGATTTGCGCAGAGCAATCCATGGCGCAATTCAAGCTATATCTGAGGATTTGAGCGGCGAAGAACTACAATTCAACACTGCAGTGTCAGAATTAATGAAATTAAATAACGCCTTATCTACTAATTTTGATCAAGCAGATCCATCAATTATCCAGGAAGGGTTAGCAAAGCTTCTGATACTTCTTGCACCTTTTGCTCCACATTTAGCCGATGAACTCTGGCATCAACTGGGTGGGGAAAGAAGTGTACATCAGCAATCCTGGCCAATTGCAGATTCCAGTGCGCTGCAAAAAGACACCATAACTATTGTGTTGCAAATCAAAGGCAAGGTGAGAGGAAATCTGGAAGTAGCTACAGATATTGATTCATCAAAATTAGAGGAACTTGCTTTAGCTAGTGAAGAAGCAAAAAAATGGCTGGAGGGAAAAAAACCCAGCCGGGTAATAGTTGTGGCGGGTAAATTAGTTAATTTAGTGCCTTAGATTTGGCGTAGGCCCGAACATATTCATCCATAGACGAACAGGGCATCCATTCACCCCCCATAGCATGGGCACCGCTACAACCAAGCTGCTTTGCTTTTTTCTCCGCAAGCTCCTTGCTAGGGAACATGGTTGATTCTTTTGGGGTTTGGGCAATGCTCCATCGGCTTGGATCGATGCGGATCGGGCCCATGCCAACCAATCCAGCCCAAGCAACTCCCATGGTGGTTATGCCAGCTGTAACAACACCCATGTTTACTGCCGCAACACTAATTAAACCCATCCCAACGGCCCCAAGTGATACAACACCCATTGGTACCACACCAACTGCAATCACTCCCATGGGCACAACACCAATTGCAATAATTCCCAACGGGGCAATACCAGTGGCAATTAACTTGGGCTGGTGGGAGCAATCTGAAGTTTTCATTAATCTAGGCGCACAATTAAAACAATGCTAACAGCATAACCAATAAACAAACACTCCATGTTAAATTAATATTTACCTTGAATAATTTTCTAAAATATTCAGGCCCTTTTGAATAAATTTAGAGCCCTGCTCTTTTAGCCGTTCTTGATCATCCTTATACACACAAGATTGTGTTTTAAATTGAACTAACTTTGTGTGAGGTTCATACCAAACCTGTTTAATTTTACAGAAGCTCCTACCTGTAGTACCGGGCTTTAATAAATAAACATCACCTTGATCACAGATATATCCACCATTTGCCTGCTGCGCGCATTTGCTCAAATTTTTGAAAAAAGGAGCGCTACCAGAACTCCACTTAACATTATTAGCAAATCCAGCAAAAGAAACGGGATCGGCACTAAAAGGGGCAGCCTGAACTGAATTAACGAATAACAGACCAAGGATTAGGTACAGCTTTTTAAAACTGGTTTTCATGGGTATCAAAACAGCTCTCCTAGTAGATTAACCCCCTAACCAAAGCCAGCATTGGGCCACAGCACCCAAAAGGGCTAAAACTCTTTAGAATTCCTTTATCCTTCCCGGCCGGTTACTGATGGCTTGCCCATATCTATTTGTGCTGGCGGCAAACTCTGGCGACTTGCCAAGCATCGCAGCAGAAAATTGCCTAGACGAACTTCACAGCCGGGTTCTATCAACAGGCTTCTGCTTAAGGATTCATAGATGTCCAAACGATTGGAAGAGTGATATTGAAACATTAGTAGAACAAGGGGAGGCAGTTGCTGAGGGACATAACCCTTTAGCAGGTGAGAAGGGAAGTTTGCTTTGCTGTGATGCGATTATTCCCTACTATGAACCTAGCAAACATTGGCTGGGAATTTATAAGCCCATGGAAAACAAATGGGAAATAGTTGATAGATTCTTGTTAAGCGATGCAGATAATGAAACATGTTGGTTCTACCCAACTGAAAATGGCACATACCTCTCCTGGCATTCAAGGTTAAAGTTAACAACTAAGCCTGGAAAGCTTGCGGAGCCTGAACTTTTAGAAAAAGTAGATACGTATTCAAGAGAAAAACTACATGTTCTTTGGTCGTTAATGGCAGATGAGGAGGAGATGACATGCGTTGGAATTACCTATAAAAACCTCAGAATTGACTGGGGAATCGTGAGCTGCAAGCCGGAAGCCTTTTCCACATGGAGCTCATTCACAGTAAACGATATGGAAGCAAAACCACTGGAGGTAATTTCTACAATCAGTACAACAAGAAAAATTACTACATCAGGCCTTGCTAGGCATTAGTTCAACAATCCATCGGGCTGGAACTCTTTCAACGTCTCCACTGTCTACGTTGATTAAGTGCACAAATGCTGGCGTGCGGCGATGGGGCAAGGGAATAACTTTGCCAACGCGGCCGATAAACCATGGCCTGCCTACCCCAGCCACCACAGCCAAATGGCCAGCCTTCACCTCTTTGTAGCGATTCGGATTTGCCCGCCGCAGAGGTTCAACAGCAGGGTCTGTAACGAAACAAGCCATAGGTTCAAAGCGCTGAATCCAGTGCCCGCATAATATAGTACATCTATACTTAAGGGTCAAGCGTACTAGGGTCAATTGCCTGCTCTGGCTGCTCTGACTGGCATCGCGAGGCTTGCCAGCGCAAAATTGTTAAAAGTGGAGTTCTTAGGGTTTGAGGTATAACTGCAAAACCAACAGAAACGAGCTCGGTAAGATTGCAGCCAAATTTATAGCTTTTGATAAAATATACAGTATCGAACAATTGGGCAACGGCAATGTTAATGACACCTTTAAGATAACACCTATTGATAGAAATCTCAGTCCATTTGTATTACAAAGAATAAATGGCTATGTTTTTAAGCAGCCTAAGGATATAATTAATAACACCCTTACCCTTATAGAGCACCTAAGTAATAAGCTATCAAGGGAGAATAGCTTGGTACACGGGCGAGCTTGGCAAGTACCGCTATTGCTACAAACACTGGAAGGTAACTCTTTCTGGCACGAAAACAATGATGACATCTGGAGAGCCTCATCTTTTATAACATCTTCATATTCAATTGATAATATTGATAATCAAAGCCAGGCATTAGAGGCAGGTGCAGGGTTAGCCATTTTCCATAAACTTGTTTACGATCTACCCATAGACACTTTAATACCAACAATCAAATCATTCCATGTTACGCCAGTTTATTACAAAAATTATGTACATATACGCTCTATTAGCAACAATAAATTATGCACCAGCGCAGAATGGTGTAGTAACTTTATCGAGGCACGATCCTCCATAATTTCCATTCTTCAGAATGCCATCGATTCTGGTGAACTTTCTGAACGTGCGATTCATGGAGATCCAAAAATTAATAATTTTATGTTTGATGACCGATCAAATAAAGCAGTATCCCTTATTGATCTTGACACAATAATGGCCGGTCTTCTGCATTATGATATATCAGATTGCCTACGCTCATGCTGCAATCCAGCCGGAGAAGAGGAGGAAGATTTAAGTAAAGTATATTTTGATTTATGCACTTTTAGTACGTTTCTACGGGGATATCTGGAAATTGGCCGTGATTTTCTCAGCAGTAATGATATAAAATACTTATTTGATTCAATTCGGCTAATGCCACTTGAACTTGGCATTCGTTTTTTCACTGACTATCTTAATGGCAATCAATATTTCAAGGTATCTAGTGAAAACCAAAATCTTATAAGGGCAATGGTTCAATTCAAGCTTACAGAGAGCATTGAACAGCAAGAGTTAGCAATACGAAATTGCATTGAGGAAATGAGATGAATAATAATTCTGCCCTCTTGTTCCCGTATCATAGGCCAGAGGAATTGATTGGCCTACGCCTTGCGATAGCAGCAGTAAGAAAAAATAAGTACTTGTATTTGCGTTATCAGCTTGAGGGGCCGCTTGAAGAACTTCTGATCCCTGAATGCAAACCGCTTGGAATCAGGAACAACAATCTATGGCAACACACATGCTTTGAAGCTTTTTGGGCAGAAGTAAATTCAACAACATATTGGGAGCTTAATTATTCAGTTAATTCCGATTGGAATATCTATAAGTTCAGTAATTACCGCTCCAATCAAGTGGAGGAACAATATATTCCAAATTTCAAACCAATCCACCGCCAATCCAAAAATAGTCTTTCGATTGGCTTAACAATCGAGCTGCCAGCTTGCATAGCTGCAGATACAAACCTAGAATTTAGTTTCGCGGCTGTGCTTGAGCAAAAAAATGGTAATTTAAGCTATTGGGCCCTAACTCACAATGGAGTAGATCCTGATTTTCACCGTCGAGATAGTTTTCTTCTAGAGCTTTCAAACTAATGAAAATGTCTATAAAAAAAAGGAGAGATCTGGTTTTCCTCATACTTGCTGGTTTGTTTCTTGGCACTATGGGGATGCTGAATATTCTTGGGCTTAGCCGCTTTTTAACGCTTGGAACAATTGGAAATTGGCCAATCGTTGTTGCCGTGGGTGCCTTGCCCTATCCACTTACATTTCTTTGCACTGATCTGATTAGTGAATTGTGGGGAGAGGATAAGGCAGGCCAACTAGTTTGGGTTGGTTTATTACTTAATGGCTGGATTATATTGATAATCTGGTTGGGGGGAATCCTTCCTGGAAACGATTCACCTTTATATTCTGAAATGCAACGTTTGGCCTTTGGTGCAGTTGGTGCATCGATGGTTGCCTATATGGCTGCGCAGTTCACAGATGTGCGTTTATTTCATTTTTGGAAAAGATTCAGCAATGGAAAAGCTCTTTGGCTTCGTAATAATGGTTCAACGCTTGTAAGTCAGTTGGTGGATACAACAGCAGTGGTTTTAATCAGCCACTATGCAGCCCATGTTTTGCCTATCCAAGCTGAGAAAGCCATTTTTCCCCAATTGGCAAGCTTTGTGGCAAGTGGCTATCTTTTCAAGTTAATAGCAGCCCTATTGGATACATTGCCGTTTTATCTTTTGGTGGCTTGGTTGCGTAAATGGCTGGAGGTTCCAGAGGATGGACAGGAAATCGATGATGAATTAGTGGCATCTTCTTGAATATCAAGACTCTTCATTTGACAACAATAAATCCCTTGCTGCATTAATCCTTTGCATTACTACTATTTCACCACCTTGATCAGGATGGTGCTCTGCAGCAGCCTTCTTATATGCACTTTTAACCTGTGCCTCCCTCAAGCGGCCAGCAAGGGGTAGCTGCAGTATTCCCCTTGCTTTTATTGCGTCCACATCTGGCGCCTTGCCCAGGGGGGAGCGATCTGCTGCCGATAACCCAGTTCCCTTTCGCTTATGACCTTTTTGCTTAGCGGTTTTGGAACCCCCACCAAAGCCCTTTTTGCTACTGGGCTTAGCTTGCTCCTCTTGCTCCGGAGCAGCTGGAGCTCTTAAGGAGAGTAACGGGAACATAATTTGCTTATGGCTCACCAAATTCTCCCACTGGATCAAGCCATCCCCAAACCGTTATGTAGCGATTTCCTCGCTCCAACACATTGAGTTGAGTTAGGGAGGAATCCATTAACTGCTTTTTTACTTCAGCAACAGTGAATGCAGCCCTTAAGGAGGCTGCATAATCGGCCTTTAAAACCGCTGGTAAATTAAAGGCTTCCGTATTCATCAGAACATCAAATTCATTTTTATTCTCTGGCCTTCGCAAATCGTTTACCACCACACAAGCACCATTGGAAGCCAATTTCTTAACGGCTTTCCAAAGCACAGATGGTTCATGAAGATGATGCAATAAACTATTACTTATGATTGAAATTTGCTGTCTTGAAACTATACCTTTTAGGGAACTAAACCCGTTGATGCTACTAAGATTTAAGCATTCATATTTTATTCTAGGTGAAATTTCTTTGTTATTAATGAAATCCCTTCTGTATTCGGCAATCTCAAGCATTCTTGGCGCACCATCGATGCCAAGAACATGGGCATGACTCCAACGCCTTGCTGCAAGTTCAGTAATGTTGCCTGGTCCGCAACCTAGATCAATTATTTGTTTGCCCAAACCATTGGGAAATTGTACTGAAATAAATTCAATTAATTCATTATCTGATCTACTGAAATTTGCAGCTGCATAAGCTTCAACCTGATCTGCCCCATTCATTAATTCCGGTTCTAGCTGTCGCTTCTCAAAATCTTCCATCGGAATTTTCTTTAAAATGGGTTTGCAGGCCCGCTCTCAGCGATGATGGCATAACCGATTTGATTCTATGGCCGGCATTAGAGATCAAGCATTCATGGCCACCTGTGGTCGGTTGGCAACCCTGCTAAATCTGAGTGCTTCAACCGCAAGGCAGAGGGTTGACTACCAAGCCTCACAGCAAGGCATTAAGGATGCTGCAGGCAGGCTTGAAATCGCTGAACAAATGCTAGAGGCAGCAAAAGCAAAGAGCGTTCAACAGGGGCGCCTGCTCGACGCCCAACTGAATGCACTTGAAAATGAGGCAAACTTCCTCGATGAGGATTAAATAAAATGAGCCAAGAACAATTTTCAGCTATATTAGATTTGTTGAGGCGACCCAAGCCAAGGGATGTTGATCTAATCCCTCTGTTTGTGCAATTAGAACATGATTATCCCTGTAATGTTGAGAACCAAATTGATGATCTTACAGGGGTATGGGAATTGCGTTGGAGCAGTAGTAATGCCCCATATCTTCAAGTGCAACCTTGGTTTGAGAACCTGCAAATACTGTTACCTACTGATAAACGCGCTGTTAATCTGCTGAAGTTACCAGCGCCCTTAGGGGGAATTGCTGTTGTAGCTGCACTTCAGATACAACCACCAAAACGGATTGGTATAACATTCATTAGGGGAGGCTGGATTGGGCCTAAGCTATCACTATTTAAGCCAAAACTAATCACAAACATCAAGCAGGAGTTTCCAGCTTGGCTAGATGTTACAGTTTTAACTAATGAACTAAGGCTCAGCCGCGGCAGCAACGGGACCCTTTTTGCTTTAATTAAAAGGCATGATCTCAACACCTCTGAACTTACATCCCCATTATCTCTATGAACACTGATGAAAACCTATGGCGAGATCAATGGTACCCAGTTGCCTATCTAAGAGATCTCCACAAAGATAAACCCTGTAGATTTGTATTACTTAGTGAACCTTTGGTAATTTGGTTCGACAAACATTACAAGGGCTGGCGAGCTTTTTTTGACAAATGTCCCCACCGTTTAGCTTCCCTATCAGAGGGGAGATTAAACGCTAATGGTGAGTTGGAGTGCCCCTACCACGGCTGGTCTTTTAATGGGATGGGAAATTGCACAAAAGTTCCCCAAATATCTGGAGAAATACCAATCAGCAGCAGAGCTAATTGCAAGGCCTATGCCACGGAAGAAGCGCAAGGCATGCTGTTTATTTTTAGTGGTGATTCGTCCATAGCTTCAACTAAACCATTACCAATTGTAAATATACTTGATCAAGCGGGTTGGTTTTTACAAGACACTTTTAGGGATCTTCCATACGACAGCCAAACCCTGCTTGAAAACGTTTTGGATGTTAGTCATGTGCCCTTTACCCACCACGCCACCGTAGGCAAGCGTAGCAACGCTGGGCCAGTGGAATTAGAAGTTCTCGCGGAGGGACCAGAAGGGTTTACTGGCATCTGGAATGAGGGGCCTCGCCAGGGACGGCTTGGAACTCAACACACCACATTTATGGCACCTGCACTGATGTGGCACGACCTTACCGCCAAGGGTTTTGCTCGCATTCTCACAGTGGTTTATGCCACTCCTACCCTGCCGGGCAAATGCCGTTTGTTTGCCAGATTTCCATTTAAGTTTGAAAAACCCATCACGGCAAAACTGCTAGCATTACGACCAATATGGTTGCAACATATAGGCAATAATTTAGTTTTAGAAGATGATCAAATATTTCTGCACCATCAAGAGCGAAATCTCGAGGCATCAGGCGGTTCAGGTTTATTATTGAAATCTTGCTTCTTACCAACAAGCGCTGATAAATACATTATCGCTTTTCACAACTGGATTAGCAAATATGGTGGTTATCCATTTCCAGGTAAATCCCTTCCACCCTTAATTAAAAGGCATGAATTGCTTGATCGTTTGAATTCACACACACGCTCATGCGCCAGTTGTAGCGCCGCATTAAGGCGTTTTGAGTTGGTTCAGAAAATAGTCCCATGGCTAATCTTAATACTGTTGATTACTGCTATTTGCAGCACTGGTTTTTATACTAGGTTGTTTTTAATATTTGCCATGCTTTTATCGCTTGCTATTAAACAACTAACAAATGGCTGGCTTGTTCAATTGTGCCACGGAGATGGCATGCCTCCTAGGAATCAGGGTAATTGAATCCTTTGGTTTGCTGGCAGCGCCTCGCAAAATGTTGGATCGCAGCTAAATAAGATTAATTGCAAGCCTTGATTAGCAGCTTTTTGCAACAGTGCAGAAACCCAGGGCCAACGACCTGGATCTACATTGCTGAATGCATCATCAAACACTAGTGGTAAACAACCGCTGTAGGCATTCGCAAGCACCTCCGCCATTGCTAGGCGCAGGCTGGCAGCGAGTATTTCCTTGGTTCCCCCACTAAGCGCTGAAAATTCCCAGGCAACAGCAGAATCACCCCGTTGCCACTGCAAATTAATAAAGCCCTTATTGCTTTGGTATTTGAGGCTGCTTTGCATAGGCCCTGGGAAACAGCAGCTGAGATAGCTATCCAATTTTTTGGTAATTGGTTCGGTGTATTGAAGAGCCATGGCGGTTTGCTCCTCTTGTAATAACTGCCTCAACAAATCCAACATCAGCGCATCCTGCTCTAACCGTTCCCGCTCGGAAGTACGGATCTCGAGGGCAGCTTCTAACTGCTCCCGCTGGGCATAGCGGTCATTAATACCATCTGCTCTCAGCAAGGCGCCTGCTGCTGCTGCTTTCTGCAGTGCCACCTCCCTTTGCTGATGGGCATGGCTGCTGTTAAAACCTTCGTATCCAGGAAAATCAGAACTCAGTTGTTTTTTCAATACTGCTTGCCTCTTTTCCAATTCAGATATGTTTAAATTTAGTTTGGTCAGTTGACCGTCTACTTCCTCATCGCTTCCAAAACGCTTAAGTAGTTCTTTTAGCAAGGTATCAGTTTTTACAAGTTCTTCCTGCTGAATATTTATTAATTGATTGCAATTCGCAAGCTGCTCACGCTGATTGGTTAACTTATTATCTAACTGATTAAAAGCCTGTCTTCTCTCCTTGCCAATTGGTACCAAATCATCTAATTGTTTGCGTAAATCATCTATGGATGCAACCGGCAATTGCTCATTTGTATATCTTTCTAGCGCCCCACGCAAATCCTCAACAGATTCAGAAGCTTTTTCGGCTTGCAAACGTTTTTGTTCACTCAAAAGCTCGCTACGGTGTCTTTCCAGATGAATTGCTTGCTCGACATTTTCCAGCCTCAAACGCTTTAGATCAGCTTTTAGAGAGCTTTCAAGAAATTCATGCTTGGCCATAGCCTGAGCCACCTTGCCTCCGTCCCCTGGAATTATTCGTAATTCCAGGCCAGCCATTTGCAATATACTTGTGGCATTTAGGCAGGTTGATGAACCGATATTTAGGGGTTCACCATTAACGTATACAACTGATTCAGCCATTAACAATTCAACTTTAGTGGCAAGGCTTTGGATCGTTATTTCTGCCAGCTTAAGCTGTTGTTGCTTCTCCCTTAATTGCTCTACAATGCCTAAGTTGATATCAGGTAAATCAAGCAATAACTGACCTAATTCTTTAGTGCGCTGAATATTGGCTTCCAAACTCAGCAGTTTTTCTTCGATTGTTGCCTTCCGAATTGCCTGCTGGAGTTGCTCAGCTTCCCTTACGGTTGAATCAAGTATGTTATTTGCCTCATTGCGCTCCTGTTCAAGGATTGGTATCTGCTTGCACAACTGATCCCTTGCAAGATTCAATGGCTCTAATTTATTCTTCAAGCTATTGGATTCTAATCGCAAAGAAATTAATTGCTCTTTTAGATCATTTAGTGGTTTTAATTGATTTATTAGCTGAGCCTTTTGCAATTCCAAAGGCTCTAATTGCAGTAATAGTGGTATTAATTGATCAAGCTCTGCCAAACTTGCGCTTGCAGCAAACTGATTGTCCCGTGCCTCCTGCTGTTCATGCAGAAGTTTATTTATTGAATTTAAATGTTCTTTAGCCTGCTGCTCTTCCCGCTGGGCCATGGCTAGGTTTGAGCCTGCTTTGCCGATGCGACCTTTATCGGTAAAGAAGTTGCTCCAGCGCTGCTGCACAAGTTCAACAACCCGTTGATCCAACTGAGATTGGATCCCTAATTGACCAGAATCCTGTAGCTGCTCCAACAGTTTTTTTTGGTCTAGGGCCCCAATACCTAAGTCCAATGGATTTAAGCCAGCCGTTCCCTGCCATACCCATAGATGCCCCCACCTTTCTCGCAATTGTTCTCCCACCCGGGCCCGTTGCACGGCACTAGCTCCCACCAATTCAGCAAGTTCCTCCTCCGCTTTGTCCCCTTGCCAGGTATTGCCAGCAGAACTGATCAAACTGGTGCTTCCCCTCGGGCCAGCAAAACGTTTGCGCAATGTGTATTGCAACAAACCTGCCTTGAATCTCAGCGTTACCTCTGGGTCGCCAGCGGTTGGTTTGGCTCGCATCTCCTCGAGCAATGCACCTGAACAGCGAGATGGCAGAAAAAGGGCTCGATGCAATCCCTCCACCAGGGTGCTTTTCCCAGATTCATTGGCCCCGATCACAACGCTGAGGCCTGGACAAAATTCAATTAAAATCTGTTTATGCAGACGGTAGTTGCAGAGTTCAAAATCAATTAGTTGCATACTTCTGCTCCATGCAGGCCCAATGCAATTCCCTTAGGGCAAGCAGGGCTAGTTTTGCTTTGTACTGATCATCGCTACCACTGAGAACCTGCAAGCGTTGGGCAACCCTTGCAATTAATGGATCACTGCTTCTGGCTGTGAGCTGCTGCAATTCAGACCTGTTAGGGGTGAGCTTAGTGTGATCTTTTAACTTTAAACGCAGCAACCTTGCCTCTAATTGCTTGAGGCGATTTTGTAATTTCACACCTGCATCCAGGCTTAAATTTCCATCTAATTCCAATAAAAGTAAGTCTATGCCACTTCTGCTTCCAATCAATTGCTGCAGATTCTTATCCAGTAGGTCTAGATCTGCATCGCTGCCAAAACGATGTTTGTATTGATGCCATGCCCCTAAACCCGTTGTTTCCAGTTTCACCTGGGGTAGCTCACACCGCTCAGCCTGTACCACAAGGACCTGGGAACTTTTGTAGTTATCACCCTTAGGGAAGCGATCGGGTTCAGGGCAACCTGAATACCAGGCTTTTGCAGCCACTTTTTTCAAGCCATGCCAATCACCAAGGGCGATGTAATCAATTGATTCAATCGGCAAGGCGGCCAGATTGAGGCGGTTGGTTGCCGCTAGTGGATTTTCGTCATCGCTATCAATTAATTCATCGGCGCCAAAACCATGTACCGAACCATGGGCCACCACCACACGGGGCCGCGGATCAAATTGGTCAAATTTGTAATTTTGTAGCCAGCTAAGCGGATCTTCCGTATCGGCCTGGCGATTCAAGGGGCAAGGCAGAATCAAGGCATTCGCGAGATTCAGAGGTTTACGTTCCAATAAAGGTTGAAAATTTGGTGCTAAGTCGTCTTTGTAGTTTTTAAACCAGGCCTCGTGCCAAAAGCTGCCAGCACCGCCATGGTCGTGGTTACCAGGTATTGCAAGCACTGGCACACCAATCGCGCCAATTGCACTGCAGGCCTGGGCCACATCGGCAAGGGTGGGTTCAATTGAATCAAATAAATCCCCTGCTACCACTACAAATTCAAGCTTTTCTCGTTGCACCACCTCAGCTAACCGCTCGATAACGTCAAAGCGCAACTGTTTGAGGCGAGCTTGTTTTTCCTGGTCCTTAACTCTGCCGTAGGGCTTCCCCAACTGCCAATCAGCTGTGTGCAGAAAGCGAACCACTGGCAAAACCAATCCTTACCTTTTTAGGGTGGACGTCAAGCCAACCTGTAGGGTGTTACGGAATCCCGGGGAAGGTGGTTCAACAACTCCTATCCCCTGAATGACCTGCCTCAAGCTTTCAATCTGAATGACTCTCTACGTTGGCAACCTCTCCTTTGATGCGGAGCAGGAGGATCTGCGCCATCTTTTTACCGAATATGGCGAAGTGAAGTCTTGCAGCCTCCCGCTCGACCGCGAAACTGGCCGCAAACGCGGTTTTGCTTTTGTGGAACTCGTTAACGAGGCCGATGAGCAAAAAGCCATCGACGACCTCCAAGACGTTGAATGGATGGGTCGCATGATCCGTGTAAACAAAGCTGAACCTCGCACTGGCGGTGGCGGCGGTGGCGGTCGCCCTGGTGGCGGCGGCTACGGCGGCGGCGGCGGTCGCCCAGGTGGTGGTGGCGGCGGCTACGGCGGTGGTGGCGGCGGTCGTTCTGGTGGCGGCGGTGGCGGCTACGGCGGTGGCGGCGGTGGCGGCAATCGCTATTAATTGATAGGAATAACTGATTCCTGTTTAAGCAAATATGCCCTATGAGCCACCCCGAACGGGGTGGCTTTTTTGTGCGTTCACTAATTTTTGCTCAGATTTTTTGGTATCAGTTGCTACACAAGCACTTGATAAGTTGGAAATAAGTGCCTGCCATAGCAGTTGAGGGGACGCTTAGGGCTTTAATTGGAAAAAGCGATTCACCGGATCCCATGCCCTCGCCCCAGCGTCTAAGTGCTATTGAGCAAATCCAGCTGCGCGGTTCCTATCCAGCTGAAACAGCTAAGCCCCTAGATGAACTTTGGGCTAAGAACGTTTTCACATTAGAGAAGATGAAGAAGGCACTCCCTAAAGAGGAGTTCAAAATGGTGCAGCGCACCATTCGGGAAGGGGGCAAGCTCGATCCATCTGTTGCTAATGCCGTAGCCCAGGCAATGAAGGAATGGGCCACCAGCCATGGGGCCCTCTACTACGCCCATGTGTTCTATCCACTCACCAATTCCACAGCTGAAAAACACGACGGCTTTATTGCTCCCCAAAGCGACGGAACCGTAATTTCAGAATTCACAGGGAAATTACTTGTTCAGGGTGAACCCGATGGTTCATCTTTCCCCAATGGCGGCTTGCGCTCCACCTTTGAAGCTCGCGGCTACACCGCATGGGACATCACAAGCCCTGCCTATTTGATGGAAACCCCCAACGGGGTAACCCTTTGTATTCCAACGGTATTTGTTTCCTGGACAGGGGAAGCGCTCGATAAAAAAACACCGCTATTGCGATCCAATGCGGCAATGAACCGCCAGGCCAAGCGGCTTCTAACGCTCCTAGGAAACACAGATGTGGCTCCTGTTAATTCCAGCTGTGGCGCTGAACAGGAATATTTTTTAATCGATCAAGCCTTTCTAAACCTGCGTCCCGACCTACTACTTGCGGGCCGCTCCCTATTTGGTGCCGCCCCAGCAAAGGGTCAGCAATTTGATGATCATTACTTCGGAGCAATTCCTGAACGGGTTCAGGTGTTCATGCAAGACGTTGAACAGCAGCTCTACCGCTTAGGAGTGCCCTGTAAAACGCGACACAATGAAGTTGCCCCAGGACAATTTGAAATTGCCCCCGTTTATGAAGCGGCAAACGTGGCAACGGATCACCAACAGCTGATCATGACCCTGCTGCGCAGCACCGCCAAAAAACATGGCTTAGCCTGCCTTCTCCATGAAAAACCATTTGCTGGCATCAATGGCTCAGGGAAACATGTGAATTGGTCTGTGGGTAATTCAACCCAGGGCAACCTGCTGGATCCCGGCAATACCCCCCACGAGAATATGCAATTTTTGCTGTTCTGCGGCGCCGTAATTAGGGGTGTCCATCGCTTTGGCCCCCTGATGCGCTCCGTAGTAGCAACAGCGGGCAATGATCATCGCCTCGGTGCAAATGAGGCTCCACCAGCAATCATTTCGATATATTTAGGCAGCCAATTAGAAGATGTATTTAATCAAATACTTCAGGGGGAGCCAAAATCATCATCTTCACCTGGAGTTATGCAGTTGGGTGTTGATACCCTTCCCGAATTCCCCAAGGATCCAGGCGATCGCAATCGCACCTCTCCTTTTGCTTTTACTGGCAATCGCTTTGAATTCCGCGCCGTTGGTTCTGGCCAATCGGTTGCTGGCCCCCTAGTGGCGATGAACACAATCCTTGCCGATTCATTGCAATGGCTTTGCGATGAGTTAGAGCGCTGCATCCAAGGCGGCGCATCCTTACAAGATGCCGCTTTCCAAGTACTTAAACAGGTAATGCAACAGCATGGGTCTGTAGTATTTGGAGGTGATGGTTATTCAGAGGAATGGCATCACAAAGCTGTTGCTGAACGGGGATTAGAGAATCTGCCCACCTGCGCAGATGCATTACTGGTGCTTGAAAGGCCTGAAATAGCAAACCTTTTTGAAGGCCAAGGTGTGCTAACCCCGGTTGAACTACAAAGCCGTTATGAGGTTTATGCAGAGCAATACATTCTTGCCATTGAGGTAGAGGCAAAGCTGGCATTGAGGATGGCCCGAACTCAAATTCAACCTGCGGTGCAAGGCAGCCTTGGCGATATGAGTGGCTCCTTAATGGAGCAGAAAAGTTTGGGCTTACCAGTTGATACAAGTTTAGTGGAAAGGATTTCAGCACTCAATAGGGAGATGCAAGAGCAATCAGCTTTGCTAGAACAGGCCTTAAATAGCCCTCCCCATGGCAGTGCCGCCCACATGAAACATTGCGCAGAGGTGCTGTTGCCCACAATGCTCAAACTGCGTCAAGCAGCCGATGCTTTGGAAGTGTTGATAGATGATGACCGCTGGCCTCTTCCCACTTACCAAGAAATGCTATTTATACGATAATGATAATTATTTAGCTAGAACTTGCTTAATTATGGGTTTGCTGGTGTGTGCTGCTTTTGGAGACGGTTAATCAATTCTTGGGGGAGGGGTTGACTCTCCTCCGCAGGAATAATTACCTCCAAGTAAGCAGCACCACTGTGGTTGCTAATACAATTAAATGCATTTTCCAACTCAGCCACAGTGCTGGCTTTACCGCACCACCAATTCTTACAACCCATAACACTAGGTAATTCTGAATAATTCCAATTGGCAAGAATGTTATAATCATGACTTCGATTGCTCAACATATTTTCAACACCATAAACCCCATTGTTTAAGATAATTATCACTGGATTTATATCATGTCTTCCCATCACACCAATTTCCTGGGCGGTTAATTGATGGGCTCCATCACCACTTAATAAAACAACCCTGCGATCAGTTTCAGCAAGGGCAACACCCAAAGCGGCAGGCGTAGCCCAACCGATTGAGCTCCATAAGGTTTGATTTTCCATATCCACACCATCTGGCAACTTCATTGGGCCAATTTTCAGCATGCAGGTGCCAGCTTCCAACACAAAAACATCACCAGCCCGCAAAAAGCGTTGCAATAGCGGATAAAAGTTTACAGAGCTCAGGGCATCATTGCCCTCTGAATTAATTTTCATGGGAGCCATGGGTTGAATCAACCGCTTACCATGCCATGAATAGGCGGTATTATTATCCTTGTGCCATTCAATCAAGCCCTCGAGCATGTCTTGAAGGGCAACACTTGTAAACACTGCTGTTAATGATTGAACCCAATCAATCCGCAAGTTAATAATTTTAGAGGGGTCAACATCATCGGTCCAGATTCCAGTATTAAGATCTTCTGTAATCAACCCGCCAATATCTAACACTAAATCAGCATTTTTAATGAGCTGTTGTAGTTCACTAGGCTGGGACATCTCACCGCTATATACACCTAGAAAAGCAGGATGGGATTCAGTTAATACGCCGCGATCCATGGGCGCTGTGGCATATGTGAGCCCAGTTTGTTCTAGAAATTTTTCAAACAAATCCCTCAATCCAAAACGCACTAGGGTGCGGGTTGCAATAACCACGGGATTTTGAGCGCGATTAATTTTTTGTGTTACGAGAGCAAGTGCAGCGCGCAATTCGGTTTGATCACTTTGGCGTTGACGGATAGAACCAATCGGACTTCCCTTAAAGGGGGTGCCCTGAATTGGCATCTCTGCCAAATCCATTGGCAGTAGCAAATAGGCAGGTTTACTTTCCTCCAAGGCTTTATCAATTAGCCGCTCTAATTCGATAACAACATTTTCAGGACCTAAACGGGCACTTACACAACAAGCGGCCGCAGAAATTGGTTCAAAATTTCCAAACACACCGTCACCAAGGCTGTGGTGCGCAACTAGCCCTTGCTTAACAATTCTGAGGCTTGGGGCCCCCACTAAATGGAAAACGGGCAGTTTTTCAGCCAGCGATCCCATCACCCCATTAATTGCACTGAGTTCACCAACCCCATAGGTGGTAGCCAAAATTGCAGCACCCCGGCGCCTGGCATAGCCATCGGCTGCGTAGGCGGCGTTTAATTCATTGGCAGATGCCACCCAGGTGAGCTGCGAATTCTCTTCAACAGCATCATTAATTGGGAAAGAATAATCTCCCGGCACGCCAAAAACCCTGTCGATTCCAAGATCGGCCAAACGCTGAAGTGTGTATGTAACTACCGATAGAGAATTGCTGCGATTATTTGAAACCACAAAGATCAAACTGATTGAAAATTAACTATATATATCCAAAAACAACTTTGGCAGAGCATTTATACTCAGCAAAGCTGCATGAACAAATGAGAAGTTTCGTGGTTTGTAGCTGAAGAAGTTATGAAGACGACAGAAGACATGACTTTAAAGCTTGATAATCAACTGTGTAATCCCCTAAAACTTGGCACCGTTGTCACAAGCCCAGCGCCTATATCGGTTAACAGACCTCAGTGGAGGCGCTCACCCTGAATTAGACGATCTTTACGATTCCTATGAAACAGCCTGGCAAGATGCCCAGGTTTGGTGGCTTAGCACAGCTAAAAACCCCAAGGAAACAATGGCCATCGGGGTAGAAGTAAGCACACCCTCAGGCCATTGGCGAACCTTGAATTATCAATGCCAGCCCCCTAACTAGGCAAAACAACCAATTTTTTGCTCTAGGCGATTAACAACCTCAGGCCAGCTCAAATGGATGGGCTTGGCTGGGGCTTGCCCTCGCAACTCAGCATGAAAATGTACAAGGATTTGATGGTGCAACTTCGCCACCTCATCGCGGCGAATTCCCTTTGGCAACTCACAAACCATCAATGGATGCCCATGGCGATCTGTAAGGGTGATGTTTTGAGCAACAGCAACAGGCATGGGTCAGATCGCAACCAACTAATCCTTCCTAAGCGCACTATGGCCAAAAGCAAAAAACCCTTACTTTGATTTCCATTTCCACACCAAACCGGTTCGATACAGCCTTTTGAGACTGGGCTGAGCTAACCAAAAACTTCACAAATCAGTAAAGCCGGCTCAAAACGAAATCAGGCAGGGCCAGCAGCGCTGCTTTTGATTGGGAGGGCACTAGAAAATCAAGGCAGCTGGCAGCCTCCCGAGCGAAGCGTTCGGCCAGCAGGCGGGAACGGGCAATGCCTTGGCTCTGATCAACGAGGGCCAAAGCTTGTTTTAGATCATCTGGTTGATTAAATTCCCGCTCAATTAATCCAGCCAGGGCTGGAAATTCCTCCATCGCATAAATAACTGGAGCAGTTAGGGTTCCAGAGGCCAGATCAGATGCAGATGGTTTACCTAATTGAATATCGTCTGAGGTGAAATCAAGAATGTCGTCTACAACTTGGAAAGCGAGTCCAAGCAGCCTTCCAAATTCATATAAAAGAGCTAACTTGTCATCATTTAGATCAGATAGAACGCCGGCTGCTTTTGCACTATTTGCCATTAGTGAAGCCGTTTTTCTATAACTTTTCTCCAGGTATGTTTCGAGGCTTTGGCAGGTGTCGTAGCGGTATAGACCCTGCCTTATCTCACCTTCTGCAAGGTCCATAATCACCCTAGAAAGCAACTTAACAACTTCTAAGTTGTCTAAATTGGCTAAGTGCCAACTTGATTGAGCAAATAAAAAATCTCCTGCTAACACCGCAACTCGGTGGCTGAATCTGCTGTGAACTGTGGCAACTCCCCTACGGGTATCAGCCTCATCAACCACATCATCGTGAACCAAAGATGCGGTGTGGATCATCTCGGTTATTTCAGCCAACCGCCGCTGCTTTGGTCCCAAGCCACCATCGATGGCCCTGGCAAGTAGCAGCACGATCCCAGGCCTGAGCCTCTTGCCCCCTGCACTAAAAAGGTGCTCAGCGGCTGCTTGCAGGATCGGATGCCCCGCACCGATCAACTCCCTTAGATCGCTAAGCAGATCCTCAAGATCAGACTCAACGGGCTGGAGCAGTTCTGCAACCGTGGTCATGGATTCGCCCGCTTGGCCAGATCTTAGGGGGCTCAACAGGGTTGCTGAAGACTTACATGCTCCACTTTGGGGCTAAAACCAAGCCAGCGCTCCACACCCACGGCAAATGCCTTGGGATCACCGGTAACCAATAGGCGGCAACCACTAAAAGCAGATGCTTGCTTTGGATTCAGTATTGGCGCCGCCAGCAGTTCGCTCAGCACATCTACCGCCGCCAAAGCTGGATCAACTAGTTCGATGTGGGTTGGGATTAATTCCTTCAACAAGGCCTCTAGTAGGGGGTAATGGGTGCAGCCCAGCACAATTGCTTCAACATCAGCGGCCAATAAAGGTTGTAGGTAGCTTTTGGCAGCAGCCCGCAGTTGAGGGCTGCCAAGGTCATTGAGCTCAACGGCAGGCACGAAAAATGGACAGCCCACCTCTAAAACCTTGATGTTTCCGTTTGCTGCCCTCAAGGCTTTTCCGTAGGCACCGCTTTTTGCAGTGGCAGGCGTAGCTAGCACACCAATACGCCGGCCCCGCAAGCGCTTGGCCACTGAATCGATCAAACCCACCACAGGCGCCCCTGCATGTTTCTGGGCCACGTCTAGGGCCAGAGCATTGGTTGTGTTGCATGCCATCAATAGGGCTTGGCAGCTTTGCATTTTTAGGTAACTGGCAACCTCTGCGGCAATGCTGCGAATTTCCGCTTCATTGCGGCCTCCGTAGGGCACCCGCGCGGTGTCTGCCACATATATGCAGGGCTGCCCAGGACGTAAATGCAGCAATCGGCCCAACACGGTTAGGCCCCCCAAGCCACTGTCAAACATGCCCACAAGGGCATCGTTGGGTAAGGAAGAAAAACTAGTTTTGGAGCCGAGGGTCAACCAACAAGCCTCAGGTAATCAAGAATGCCAGCGGCGATGGCCAGGGAGATCTGGCGGCGATGGGCTGGATCCATTAGGTCGGCAGCATCATCGGCGCCAGTAAGGAAACCAACCTCCACCAGGGTGGAGGGCATTCGAGTGGCCCTAATAACGTAAAAACGCCCTTCTTTTACGCCTCGATCCGTACGTTTAATCGTTTGCATTAAAGCCGAATGGATAGAGACGGCCAAATTTTTACCCTGAAGGCTCTGGTAATAAAAGGTTTCCAAACCATTCACATCGGGTCTCGCCATGCTGAGGGCGTTGGCATGGATGCTTACAAAGGCATCGGCTCCACTGTTATTTGCTAATTGAGCTCTCGGTGGGAGATCCACATCGATATCGCCATTGCGGGTAAGCAAAACATCAACTCCCCTACTGCGCAGTAATTCAGCCACCTGTTGGGAAATTTCCAACACCACATCCTTTTCTTGGGTTCCACCAATGCCCACTGCGCCAGGGTCGGGGCCCCCGTGGCCCGGATCGATAACAATTCGAAAGCGCCCCCTAGTTACCTGAGCTAGATCAGTTGGCCTGAGGGGTCGAATTGGTTGCCGCGGTGCCACCTGGGTTTCAGCGGGTGCCTGCACCGGATCGATGCGTTCTACATTTCCTTCTCCTAAGGCAAAATATCCAGTTTGTTGGTTAGGAAGTTGCAGCCTCCAGCTGTCTTTATCGGTGCCAATTAGTTTCAATTGGCTTGGATCTATTTGCACACCAGGCATAAATTCGATCACCAACCTGGTGATTCCTGGTTCAGGGACGCCGATTCGCACTTGGCGTATCACCCCAGCCCCTGCAATGTTGCGGGGGCGCGCCGGGCTGCCGGGCAAATCAATCCAAAGCCTTGGACCCCGGTTACCACCACCCGCATCAAAAGAAGCTGTGAGATTTGCATAGGGGGTAGTGCGCAACTCCAACACCCCGTCGGCATTGATCCGCCAAGCACCGAGGGCGCTGAAGGCACGGGCGGGAGGAGTGGTGGCAACCACAACAACTGCTGCCCATGCCAGCAGCCCCAAGCGGCAACCGTAATTAAGCATCAGTGGGTTCAGAACAAGGCAGGCCGCCTATGTCGCAGGCTGGGCATTTGACCTCGCACCCGTTGGAGGTGGCTGGGATCAACGGGGGCAACGGCCACACCTTGGCTAACGCCCGCATCGGCCAACACCGTGCCCCATGGATCGATAACAAGGGCATGTCCGTGGCTCTGGCGGCGCCCATAATGCAACCCCGTTTGGGCTGGCGCCAGTAGATAGGCGGTATTTTCAATCGCCCTGGCCTGCAAAAGGATTTGCCAGTGATCCTTACCTGTGTAAGCGGTAAAAGCAGCAGGCACCATGATTAATTCGGCCCCAGCCCCCACCAGGTGGCGGTAGAGCTCTGGAAAGCGAACGTCGTAGCAAATAGATAAACCGATCCGACATAAACCCGGCACTGCCACCACCGGCGGTAGTTCTGCGCCAGAGCAAACCGTTGCGGATTCAGTGAAGGTATTGCCGTCTGGCAAATCCACATCAAAAAGATGAATCTTGTCGTAACGGGCGAGCAAAAGGCCATCGGTGCCCACCAATTCGGCGCGGTTGTAGGTGAGGCTTTCCCCTGCTGGCACCGGGAAGCCGCCACCCAAAAGTGTTACTTGATAACGGCGGGCCATCGTTACGAGAAAACGGCTGCAACGCTCGGCAAGGCTTGGGGCCAGATCTAATTTGCGTGCCTCTTCACCCATAAAGGCAAAGTTTTCAGGTAAGCCCACCAAATCAGCACCCCGCCTGGCTGCTAATTCGATTAACTCTTCAGCCTGGGCAAAATTTGCATCCGGATCTGGGGTGCTGTTCATTTGCAGGGCTGCTGCAAGGAAGCTGCTCAAAACCGCTGTAATCCGCTTCTTGAACTGTACCGAGCCTCAGGTGGCCCTTAAAACTCCAATTTCGGTTTGTTGGGGCACCACCACCAGGCTGTCAACGGCAGCACAACAGGCGAAATCAGCATCGTGATCGCCCAATCGCTCAAGCCTTTGGCCGTGGCTTGCGAGCCGCAAAGCCTGCTCTGGGTTGGATTTCCATTGGCTCCAAAGGGCATGGGAAGCGCTCAGCTCGTCGTTGGCGGCCAATTTCTTGAGACTTGTTTCGCCAATTTGCAGCAGAGCCTCGGCAAGGGCCCCCGCCGCAAGGCTGTCTTCTAGGGAGTAATCACCTTCCCAACCGCTGCCAACAATCCAAACCGTTTCTGGATTCTGTTGGTAAAGACGATTTGCTACGGCGGAGCGATTAACAAGGGCAGCGGTAAAAAGCATTGCCGCTGTTGAAACGCGATCCAGGGAGCGAGTGCCATTGGTGGTACTCATGAAAATACGTTTTCCCGCAACGAATTCAGCTGTTACCGCTAACGGCGAATTACCCAAATCAAAGCCCTCGAGCATGGCACCACCCCTTTCGCCTGCACGAATACAAAGCTCCTGGGGCCAAACGGCAGCGGCGGCGTTGAGCGCATCTAAATCGGCAAAAGCTTGAACAGCTTCCGCGCCGTTGTGGAGGGCCCAGGCCATCGTGCTTGTGGCCCGTAGAACATCAATTACCACCGCTGCATCAGCCATGGAGCCATGGGGAACCCGCTCGGGGGTGTGGAAATAGGAAACGCGCATCGCTAGAAGCAGGGCCAGGTGCGCCACAGTAGGTGTGAACTTTCAGGGCACCAATGGCGCAGCGCACCCTGCGCGATTTTCTGAAGCTGGTGGAACAGCGCGGTCAATTGCGTCGCATCACCGCTCCAGTTAATCCCGATCTTGAAGTGGCAGCAATTGCCGACAGGGTTCTTGCCATGGGGGGACCGGCGCTGTTGTTTGAAAACGTGATCGGCAGCCCCATGCCCCTTGTGCTCAATCTGCTGGGCACGGTGGAACGGGTGGTATGGAGCATGGGGCTTGAGCGGGTGGAGCAACTTGAGGAATTGGGTAGCCGCCTCGCCTTATTGCAGCAACCGCGACCGCCGAAGGGTCTGCAGGAAGCAGCAGCCTTTGGCAGGGTGCTCTGGGATTTAGTGAAGGCTCGCCCCGACTTCGATCTTTTACCCCCCTGCCATCAAATTGTTCAAAAGGGAGATCAGCTCAACCTTGATCAGCTGCCCTTGATAAGACCCTGGCCCGGAGATGCCGGCCGAGTTATCACCCTTGGTTTAGTGATCACTCGAGATCCCGAAACACGGGTCCCAAATGTTGGTGTTTATCGCTTGCAGCAACAGGATGCCCGTTCCATGACGGTGCATTGGCTCAGTGTGCGTGGTGGTGCGGGTCATTTACGTAAGGCCGCTGCCCGGGGCGAAAAACTAGAAATTGCCGTTGCCCTTGGTGTGCACCCCCTTTTGGTGATGGCTGCCGCCACACCGATTCCAGTGCAACTATCCGAGTGGTTATTCGCTGGGCTTTATGCCGGCGAGGGCGTTCATTTAGCTCGCTGCAAAACCGTTGACCTGGAAGTGCCAGCCCACAGCGAAATTGTGCTCGAGGGCACTATCACCCCAGGTGAAACCAACCCAGATGGACCCTTTGGCGACCACATGGGCTTCTACGGCCTCGAGGAGCCTTCACCATTGGTGAGATTCCATTGCGTAACACAGCAAAAAAATCCATTAATGCTCACCACCTTCAGCGGCAGGCCCCCCAAGGAGGAAGCGATGTTGGCGATAGCCCTCAATCGCATCTACACGCCAATCCTGCGTCAGCAGGTGACTGAAATCGTTGATTTCTTTCTTCCGATGGAAGCGCTTAGCTACAAATTGGCGATTATATCAATCAAAAAAGCCTATCCAGGCCAGGCAAAGCGAGCTGCCATGGCCTTTTGGAGCGCCTTGCCCCAATTCACCTACACAAAATTTGTTGTGGTTGTTGATCAAGCAATAAATGTGCGGGATCCACGCCAAGTTGTTTGGGCAATTGCAGCCCAAGTAGATCCCCAAAGGGATTTATTTGTGCTCCAAGACACCCCCTTTGATTCTCTCGATTTCGCAAGCGAAAGGCTTGGCCTAGGTGGTCGCCTAGCCATTGATGCCACCACGAAAGTTGGTCCCGAAAAACGCCATGAATGGGGCGAGCCATTGAGCAGATCGAGAGAATTAGAGCAACGGATTACAAACCGCTGGCAAGAACTTGGATTGGCTGATTTGGCTACAAACAAAGATATAAACAATGGCAGCTACAACCCAGACCCAAGCCTATTTGGCCTGCAATTGGAACACGTACTAGAACGCTTAGCTGAAAAAGCTAAGGCTTGATGCTTACAAGAGCAGGAACCATTGCCCTTAGGGCTTTAGTGGAGTTAGCCCGCCACCCCAATAGCAGTATTTCAGGCCCTGAACTAGCAAACCGACAAAACTTGCCGGCTCCGATGCTTGAGAAGTTGCTGCTTCACCTGCGCCGCGCTGGCCTGGTGGAGGCAACAAGGGGAAGAAATGGCGGCTATCGCCTCAAAGTCCCCCCCCATGAATTGGCGCTTCAGGCGGTATTAAATGCCGTTGGTGGCTGGAGGCAACCAAGGCTCACTCAATTTGCTCCAGCTGATGCCAAAGCTGCGGCCTCTGCGGGGGAGCAGCTGGAAATGCAGTTGCAGCAGCGGCTCCTACGGGCAATGGAAAGGGAGATGGCGGGCCTAAGCCTGGCGGAATTGCTTTACGACCAACGCAGTTGGGAGGCATCCCTAGACCCGGATGGGGGCCTGATGCTTGGTTAATCCATAGGATTTGGCCTAACAGCTCAACACCGATGGCCGCTAATTGCATCCAAATTGATGGCGGCGCTGCCAATTTGCGTGGAACCATCCGTGTGCCAGGTGATAAATCGATTTCCCATCGAGCTCTTTTATTTGGTGCGATTGCAGAAGGAACTACGGAAATTGAGGGTTTGCTGCCAGCTGAAGACCCCTTAAGCACGGCCACTTGCCTGAGGGCCATGGGGGTTGAGGTGTCTGAGATTGCAGCTGGTGAAATCGTAAGAGTGCAAGGGGTTGGCCTTGATGGCCTCCAAGAACCCCTTGGAATTCTCGATTGCGGAAATTCAGGAACCACCATGCGCCTAATGCTGGGGCTACTTGCTGGCCGGGATGGGCGGCATTTCATTCTTGATGGTGATCAATCACTACGCAAGCGGCCCATGGGGAGGGTGGTGCAGCCACTATCAAAGATGGAGGCATCAATTACTGGTCGCCAGGGGGGAAACTTGGCTCCCCTGGCAGTTAGTGGAAAAGCATTATTAGGGGCAACCATTCACACTCCCGTGGCCAGCGCTCAAGTTAAAAGTGCAATTTTGTTAGCTGCACTAACTGCCACAGGTGTAACCACAGTTATTGAGCCATCGCTTTCCCGCGACCACAGCGAGCGGATGCTAAAAGCATTTGGAGCCCAATTGGAAAGTAAGCCAACCGCAGCTTTGGGCCCTGAGGTGCAATTAACCCCGGGGAGCAAACTCCATGGCCAAAAGGTTGTGGTGCCAGGGGACATCAGCTCTGCGGCCTTTTGGCTTGTGGCCGGGTTATTGATTCCTGGCTCGGAAATAATCTTGGAAAATGTGGGACTAAATCCAAGCCGCACCGGCATTCTCACGGTTCTAGAGCAAATGGATGCAGGGGTGGAATTATTGGCGCACAGGCTGGTTGCCGGCGAACCGGTGGGCGACCTAAGGGTTAAACCAGCCTCGCTTAAGGCGTTCAATATCGGCGGCGCGCTGATCCCAACACTTGTGGATGAAATCCCGATCCTTGCTGTGGCTGCCCTAGCCGCCGAAGGCACCAGCGTGATCAAAGATGCCGCTGAATTAAGGGTCAAAGAAACCGATCGCTTAGCGGTAATGGCACGCCAACTGAGGGCGATGGGGGCTGAACTAGAGGAAACAGCCGATGGGCTTGTAATTCCCGGCAAGCAAAAATTAAATGGAGCCCAGCTCGATAGTGAAACTGATCACAGGGTGGCGATGAGCTTGGCCATTGCCGCCCTTAGCGCCAATGGTTCAAGCCAATTGGCAAGGGCTGACGCCGCAGCTGTTTCCTATCCCAGCTTTTGGCAAGACCTCGCAAGAATTCAGGCCTAGAAGCCGGTAGATTCCCGACGAGTTGCTTAGGGCCAATGCTCGCTGTAGCAGTGCTAGCTGCAGGTAAAGGCACCCGCATGAAAAGCAGCCTGCCAAAGGTATTGCAACCCCTTGCCGGTGCAACCCTGCTAGAGCGGGTAATAAAAAACAGCAGTTGTCTCAACCCGGATCGGCTGCTGTTGATTGTTGGCCACCAGGCTGAACTGGTGCAACAGCAACTTCAGAATCATCCGGGCAAGCCTGAATTTGTTTTGCAACAGCCGCAAAACGGCACAGGCCATGCGATTCAACAGCTGATCGACCCGCTTGCTGAATTTGATGGCAACCTACTGGTGCTAAATGGCGACGTGCCCTTACTGAAGCAAGAAACCCTGGCGCAACTGCTGGATATGCATTGCCAAAGTGGCGCCGAGGCAACACTATTAACGGCAATGCTAGAGAACCCCAATGGTTATGGAAGGGTATTTAGCAATAGTGATGGGGAGGTAACTGGAATAGTTGAAGATCGCGATTGCGATAGCGAGCAACGCCAAAATAAATTGATAAATGCAGGAATCTATTGCTTTAAATGGAGCGCCCTCAAAAAGGTATTGCCGAGTTTAAGTAGTGATAATGATCAAGGAGAACTATATTTAACCGATACGATAGCAATGCTCAATAATGCCAAACATTTAATAGTGAGCGACATATCCGAAATAACAGGCATCAACGATCGCCAACAGCTTGCTGATTGCGAGGCGATGCTGCAGGATCGAATCCGGAAACATTGGCTCAAAGAAGGTGTTAGTTTTATCGACCCTAAAAGCTGCACTATCTCCGAAGAAACACAATTTGGCCGTGATGTTGTTGTTGAACCCCAATGCCACTTCCGCGGCAGTTGCAAAATTGGTAACTCCTGCCGGATTGGCCCTGGCTCGCTGATTATCGATTCGGAAATAGGTAATGATGCAACCGTATTAATGTCGGTAATTAATTCTGCAAAAATAGGCGATGGCTGTGACATTGGCCCCTTCGCACACCTGAGGCCTCAAGCTGATCTTGGTGAAAACGTTCGTATTGGTAACTTTGTAGAAATTAAAAAAAGTACCATTGGCTCAGGATCAAAGGTTAACCATTTGAGCTATATTGGTGATGCAAAACTTGGCCTAAATGTTAATGTGGGCGCCGGAACAATAACAGCAAATTATGATGGTAAGAACAAACACCTCAGCACCATTGGCGACAATAGCAAAACCGGTGCAAATAGTGTTTTAGTGGCACCGGTAACGATTGGTTCAAATGTTGTGATCGGCGCTGGCTCAACCATCACAAAAGATGTGCAAAATAATAGCCTTGCCATTGGCCGAGCCAGGCAGTACAATAAAGAGAACTATCAAAGCTTAGTTTAATTTTAAACAGATGTCTAATTCAATTAGTCCTTATTCAAATATGTCTTATTCAATCATGCCATGCAAAAAGCCAAGTAATCCAAAATTTTTTAGTACAATAGCTTGTTGCCTTTTGGCAACATCAGCTCCATTACTTCTTGCTAGCTGCGGCTTAAATAAACCAGAGCAAGTGGTTGCCCCAGCTCCAAGGCAAGTTTCGGCCCTAGGGCGCCTAGAGCCAGAGGGTAAAATTCGCAAAATTTCTCTGCCCAGCTCCCTGAGTGGTGATCGCATTGAAAAACTATTAGTTGAGGAAAATCAAATAGTTAAAGCTGGAACTCCTCTAGCCATCCTAAACAGTGCCTTAGCCCGCAAGGCAAGCCTGGAGGAAGCTCAACAGGAGGTGAAGGTGGCCCAGAGCGAGCTTGCCCTTGTTAGATCAGGAGCAAAAAAAGGTGAAATTGGCGCGCAAGAGTTCAAAGTTCAAAGCCTAGAGAGGCAGCTTGCAGGAGAAACGGAAGCCCTGAATGCAGAAGTAAATTCAGCCCGTTCAAAGCAGAAGGAAGCAAAGCTTGAAGCGGAACGATATGAATCATTATTTAAAGCTGGCGGTGTATCTGAATTGCAACGGGATCGCTACCGAACCCGAGCCGATGTTGCCAATTCAGACCTTGCTAAAGCGATCGGCAACCGTGAACGCACCCTGAGTACTTTAAGGTCGGACATTGAAAGCTCACGCAATACCCTTGCCCAGATCAAGGAGATTAGGCCCCAAGACATAAACAAAGCCCAAAATCAATTAGACAAGGCTCTAGCATCATTGAACAGGGCACTCCAGGAATATAAAGACACCACAATCAGGGCCCCTGAGGATGGTCAGATCCTGAAAATAAATGCAAGAGCTGGCGATAAGGTTGGCGATGAGGGTTTACTTGAAATGGCTGACACAAGCAATATGATTGTTGTTGCTGAAGTTTATCAAACCGATTTACCAAAAATAAGCAAAGGACAGTTAGCAAAAATAAGTGTAGATGGCTTTAACGGCACCCTAAAAGCGCAGGTATTTCAGTTGGTTCCCCAGGTTAAACGCCAGTCTGTTTTCGCGGGAGAACCGGGCGAAAACATGGATCAGCGAGTATTTGAAGTTAAATTAAAGCTATTGGTTACACCGGAGCAAATTGAAAAAATCCGCTTGGCATCAAATTTACAAGTAAATGTAATTTTTGACAAATCCAAGCCAACAAACCCATGAAAAAATTTATTAGTAAACTACTTAAAAAAACCCCAGTTGCTTGGCTTCAAGTAAGCAATAATCCTGTAAAGATGAGCATTGCTATTGCCGGAATTGGCTTTTCCAATTTGCTAATATTCTTTCAACTAGGCCTAATGGATAGTATTTATAACAGTCAACGTAAGCCGATTGAAAAGCTAGCTGCCGAACTAACAATGGTTAGTTCAGGCTATAGCAACCTTGGTTCACTTCAGGAATTTGAACGCAGCAGGCTTTATCAAGCATTAGGCGTTGAAGGTGTTGCTGGGGTTTCAGCCTTACGGATTAATCGAGCTAGCTGGATTACACCTGCAACTCGTCAGAAATTTGACATATTTATCTATGGTATTGGCTTGGATAAACAGTCTTTAGCATTCCCTGAATTAGTGGCAGATATGGATCAGATAAAGCCACTTGGAAATGCCTTATTCGATCGTAATGCCAAAAAACAGTATGGCGATGTACTTGGAATCCTTAAAGCCAATCGCTTTATGCCGGTTGAAGTTAATGATAAAACAATAAAAATAGTAAATACCTTTTCCCTGGGAGCTACATTCTCTGCCGATGCAAACTTAGTAACTAGTGATTCAACATTTCAATATTTATTTCCAAATCAAGACCCCCGTAAAATTCAATTGGGGCTCATTCATCTGAAGCCTGGAGCTTCCCCCCTCTCAATTCAAAAGGCCCTACAGCCACTGATGCCAAAAAACATTAAAGTTCTCACGAGAGATGAACTGGCTGATCTAGAACTTGCCTATTGGAAAAAGAATTCTAGTGTTGGATTTATTTTCTCCCTAGGCGTGTTAGTTGGTTTTCTTGTTGGCTCTATAATTGTGTATCAGATATTGTTCGGAGATGTTATGAATTCTTTGCCGCAATATGCCACATTAAAAGCAATGGGATATACAAATACTTACGTAATTAGTGTGGTAATCCAACAATCAGCAATTCTTGCCTTTATAGGTTTTGTACCTGGAATAATCCTTTCTACAGGTTTATATGCATTGTTGGCAGGAGTAACTAAACTTACAATCTTCATGACTAGTGCCAGGGCAATTCAAGTTCTAGCACTAACATTTGTAATGTGCGTGGGCTCTGGAGCACTTGCAACCAGAAAGCTAGTTGAACTTGATCCTGCAGACGTTTTTTAAATGGAACACACTACGCGAATCGATCAGAGCGCCCCAATCATCTCACTCAGAAATGTAAATCATTGGTTTGGAAGCGGTGAAAATAGCAAGCATGCATTAAAAGATTTATCCCTAGATATATACCCAGGCCAAATCGTTATCTGCACAGGCCCTTCCGGCTCGGGTAAAACCACACTACTTACAATGCTTGGTGGCTTAAGGTCTTGCCAGGATGGAAGTTTAAAAATCCTAGGCGAGGAATTAAATGGTGCCTCAAAAATTCAATTAGCTCGGTTGCGCTTAAATGTGGGATTTATTTTTCAAGCCCATAACTTAATGATGTTTTTAAATGCCAGAAAAAATGTTCGCCTTTCTCTGGAGTTACATGATAAATATTACGATGAAGATATGGATGCACTTTCAGATGAAATGCTCGCTAAGGTTGGACTCGGCGAAAGACTTGATTATTACCCTGCAAAGTTATCTGGTGGACAACGGCAAAGGGTAGCCATAGCAAGGGCCTTGGTGAGTAAGCCAAAAATACTGCTTGGTGATGAGCCAACAGCTGCCCTCGACAAGGAATCCGGCAGGGCTGTTGTTAAATTGATGCAGGAACTTGCCAAGGAACAACAAACCACAATAATAATGGTTACCCACGATAATAAAATTCTTGATGTAGCAGATAGAATTATTATTGTTGATGAAGGCAAACTTGCATCTGCAGCAGAAGAAAAGTTATTTGTAGAAAAAATGCGCAGCAGTGAACATTCTTAATTGCTTGTTTGGAGCATTGGGATAATCTTTTCAAGAGAAACACTCCTACTTGCTTTTAAGAGTAAATAGTCGCCAGCTTTAAGCAAATTTTTTAATTTATCTGCTGCTTCCTTAAGCGAATAAACGCGCTCAATTAAATTTATCGATGCTCCGGCCGCAATAATAGCCTCAGCCTCGGCATCATCTGCAAAAACAAATAAACCATCGATAGCTAGAGCTGCCGCACGTTCAGCAACCATTCGATGCAAATTAACACTCTGTTCACCTAGTTCCAACATGGAGCCAATAACAGCAAACCTTCTACCTGGTTGCTGAGCAAGCATATCTAAACTAGCAATAACTGCTTCTGGCGATGCATTGTAGGTTTCATCAAGGATAGTTACACCCGCCAAATCAGCCTGCAAACTAATTGTTCGGGCTCTCCCGTTTGGCAACTCAACTTCAAGTCTAGCTAGATTTTCAATTTTAATTGCTAATTCTTGGGCTACGGCAATAGCCAATAGAAGATTGCGCGCATTATGGGTGCCTGGTATAGGTAAATTAATTAACGTATTGCAAACTAGCATATGTTCAGCGTTTTCTTTAATTTCACCAATTAGATTTGGCAAAGGTGTTGAAGGGTCTAGCAGATCATCAAGCAGGGCCACTCTTTGCACTCGCCCTTGCCAAACCTGCATCAAGGCATTTTCGAGCAAAGGATCGCCAGCGGGGATTACCACTAATCCATTGGGATTTAAAGCCGCAGTAATTTCACATTTAGCCTTTGCTATGGCCTCACGGCTGCCCAGCCTGCCGATGTGGGCGGTACCAATATTGGTTATTACAGCAATGCTGGGTTCCGCGCAGCGGCTGAGCCTTTCGATTTCGCCTAAACCACGCATACCCATCTCCAGCACCACTGCTCCGAGGGGCATTCGTGCCCTCAAAAGAGTTTTAGGTACACCAATATCATTATTTTCGTTACCGCAACTAGCCTCAATCGGACCCAGGCTTTGAATACAGGCCTTAATCAACTCTCGGGTTGTTGTTTTGCCTGCTGATCCAGTTACGGCAATAACCGGCAGCGGCAGGCGCTGGCGCCATAGCAAAGCAATTTTTTGGTATGCATCGGTAGTGTTCTCAACCTTTAGATAGGAAAGCTGCTCAGGAATTTCAGTGTGCCAATTGTTTGCCACCAAAGCACCTACGGCACCTACGGCCACAGCTGCATCAAGGAAATTATGTCCATCAAAACGTTCGCCTTTAATTGGTACAAATAAATCGCCGGCCTGAAGGGCGCGGCTATCGGTACAAACCTTTTCAAAATTCCAATTCATGGTGCCTGGATCCGGTGGCATTCCACGCCGTTGAATTGGCTCACGAAAGAAATCTGCCAGATCTTGAAAGCAAAGAAATTTACTCATGGTATCGATGGGCTAAATAGAATCATGCCCTGCCCAACCCTTGCCGATCTCCCCTCAATAACACCCGTAGCAGTTTGCAACTCTAAATCAGTAAATCCCATTGCCCTCGTTTTTTCTAACCAGGCATCGGCCTGTTCAGCCCTTTTAGCTGTAGTTAAATCCTCGAAGGCTTGGCTAGGGATCAAACGTAATAAGCCCTGCTCCGGCATTGGATGCAAGGCGGTGATCAGTGGATTTTCAGTTTTGGGTTGCAGTAGTTCAAGCAGGGGATCAAGCGAAGGTTGCTTAACTAAAGAAAGCTCTGGTTGCTGTTTAGGTTCCTGTTCAAAAACCTGTTTAGGTTCAGGGATATCAACATTGATTTCTTGGGTTGGATTGAATAACTCTTCAATTGCAGCTATGTCATCATTTTTTTCGTAGGCCCCAGTGCCTTGATGCTTAAAAATTATGGCCACCACTATTGCTAAAACAACCATTAGCCCAATTAAAGGGATTAGAAAAGCCTTAATGCCTTCAACCCGCCAGCGTTCTTGCAGATATAAATTCCCTTGCGCAACCACAGCCGGCAGATCTCTGCTCAAATCCTCCTTTAGCTGCCCCCATGGGCTTCGCCATGGGGTTGGCAATAGGGATGATTTAGAAGGCTGGTTATCGCGATCAAAACTAGCCATCACCCACCATTTCTGCGCAGTAATCCAAGCGGATTAAAACGTCGCTGCGGTTCCGGTTGGCGAGATGGGCTTGGATCCAAGGCCTCTGCAGCAGCTTGTGCGGCCTGTTGCTCAGGGGGTTGTTGGATTGAAAATTGGGCAACCGCACTGGCTTCCGGTGTTGGTTCTTTCAATCCACAAACGTCTTTATACATAGCGTCGTAGGCAAGGGCTGATCGCTCCCAACTGAAATCCAACGACATAACCCTGCGCATCAACTGCTGCCAGCTGTCGCGATGGCGATAGGCCTCCCAAGCCCGCACTAGGGCTGTATACAAATCAATCGCTTCATAGCGATCAAAACAGAAGCCATTTCCAGTTTGCTCGGCGGGATCGTAGGGGGGAACAGTATCCACCAAGCCGCCAACTCGTCGCACCACCGGAATCGTGCCGTAGCGCATGGCCAATAGCTGGCTAATGCCGCAGGGTTCAAAGCGAGATGGCATCAAAAATGCATCACTCCCGGCGTACACCAAACGGGATAGGTCGTCGTCGTAGGTGAGGAAAGCGGCAAACCTACCAGGGTGACAACTTGCCATTTGCCAGAGACCAGATTCGTAGTGGCGATCGCCCGTGCCCAATACCACCACTTGAGTGTCGGTATAGGCAAGTAGGCGCTCAGCCACCTGCAGGAGCAGATCAACCCCCTTTTGATCTACCAACCTGCTAACCATACCAATCACAAATGTATTTGGGTTAACACCTAAACCCATCCTTTGTTGAAGGGCTTGTTTATTAATTGCTTTTCCAGATAAATCATTAACGCTATAGGTTGCAGGAATTCGCTTATCTGTTGAGGGGTTCCAATCTTTTATATCTATTCCATTTAGGATTCCTCGCAACTTACCACTTATAAAATTAAGTAACCCATCTAATTTTTCACCATATTGAGGCGTGCGTATCTCCTCTGCATAGGTGGGAGAAACAGCATTAACTCGATCGGCATACAGCAAGGCTGCTGCCATGGTGTGATCGCCTTGCATATACCAAGGGCACCAGGTCATCCGTTCTAATTTCCAACGCCAGGGCCCTTGATATTTGAGGTTATGGATCGTGAAAATCGTTGCAATCTCTGGATCTTGATGCATCCAAACCGGAATCATGCCGGTGTGCCAATCATGGCAGTGCAGCACCTGTGGTTTCCAGCAATTCCAGGCAAATTCAGCAGCGGCGCTAGCAAAAAAAGTAAAGCGCCAATCTTCATCCTCACCGCCATAAATGCGTTCACCATCGAACACCGGATGGCCAATTAAATAAATCGTTAGGCCATTGCTGGGGTGCTTGGTTTCAAATACGGCGAATTCGGTGCCCATGGTGTGGGCGCGCCAGATCGGCTCACTGCTCACCTGCAAGCGCGACCACAGCTTTCCGTAGCCGGGCATCATGATCCGCACATCGTGGCCCAGGGCTGCAAGAGCTGGTGGCAGTGAGCCAACCACATCTCCCATGCCCCCCACCTTCACCATTGGGGCACATTCGGCTGCGGCGAAGAGAACGCGCATTGCGATGGGGCTTTTAATGCAACACAACTCTACGGAGGGCCTGTTCAGGGCAACACAGTTATTGGTGTGCCCCGCTGAACCCTGTTGTAAAGGTCTTGGATCTGTTCATCAAATAGGCGAACACAGCCATGGGAAACCGCATGGCCAATCGTCCAGCGATGGGGGGTGCCATGGAAACCAGCACTGGTGCAACCTTCAATATCTAGGAAGCGGTCGCCATCAAATCCACTGCGGCCTAAACAATCGCGGTAAAAACCAATCCATCTGCTGCCCAAGGGATTTTCTGGCGCGCCTCCTGGCACCAACTCACCTGTTTGCGGATGCATCCAGATTGGATTCAGCTTTTTTTCCAACACTTGATAGGTGCCAGTTGGTGTTTCCCAACCGCTCATACCCACGGCCACCGGATAACGTTGCAGCAATTTGCCTTGCTCAAGCAGCAAAAGCTGGCGGCGGCTGCGATGCAGCACCAAATGCTTGCCAATTTTTTTAACCAAGGCAGCTGGCAACTCATTGAGTTGCAAATCCAGAGGTCTGAGGGGATGGTCGGGATCTTCGAGCGGGCCTGCTTTAAGGGGTAAGAAGCAGCCTGCAAGCCCAACAAACAGAGCTAAAAGGCTTTTAATCAACAACCCTCACGCGAGTTCCTTCTTTTACCAGTTCGTAGAGGGCAACCGCATCACGATCAACCATGCGCACGCAACCGTTGCTGGCGGCAGTGCCAATGCTGGCCAATCTGCCGGTGCCATGGAAGCCGATTTCCTTGCAAACCTCAGGCTTATAGGCAGGTGGATTGAGGTCTAGGGAGGTGCGATTACCGCAGGCATACCAAAAACCAATCCAGCGGGTGCCGATGGGTCCAAGGGGGCTCGGCGACACCTTGCGATCAGTCCATGGGCTTACCCATACGGGATCCTTTTGCATCCTGAAAACAGTGTGCTCACCAAGGGGAGTGGGTGTTGATGATTTACCCACTGCCACAGGAAAAGCAGCAACCTCTTGGTTGTCTCTAATAACTCGCACGCGCTTTGCGGAGCGGCTTAATTCCAAAACAGTTACCGGTTCGCTGCGGCTAGCAAGCTGTCCATCACCTGGTCTGCGTTCAGCCATGGCCGAATTGGCAATCCCCATTGGTAGGGCAATTGCCAGGCCAAGTGGCAGAACTAAAGTTCTTACCAATCCAGCAAGAGCTTCTGATTGGGGCATTGAATTGTGGCGTATACCAGTATCCCTAGCAACAAAGACTCACGCGTCTTGTAAGTCTTAATCTAATTGTTGTGATTTAAAGCCAGGGCACTTGGCTGAAATCAGGGGCACGTTTCTCGATAAAGGCCTGCTGGCCTTCTTTTCCCTCCTCCGTTTTGTAAAAAAGATGGGTGGCCTGGCCGGCTAATTCCTGCAAACCAGCCATCCCATCTGTTTCAGCATTGAAGGCTGCTTTAAGACACCTAATCGCCGTTGGACTGTGCTGAAGGATTTCCTTTGCCCACAGCACCCCTTCATTTTGGAGTTGAAACAGGGGAACAACTTCGTTTACCAATCCCATTGCTAAGGCCTGATGGGCGTTGTACCTACGGCAAAGAAACCAGATTTCCCTCGCCTTGCGCTGGCCCACCACCCGCGCCAGGTGGCTGCAACCAAATCCAGCATCAAAACTGCCAACCCTTGGCCCTGTTTGACCAAATTGTGCGTTTTCTGCCGCCAGGCTCAAATCACATAGCAAATGCAACACCTGGCCACCACCAATGGCATAACCGGCAACTAGGGCGATCACAACCTTGGGGATGCTGCGGATTAAACGCTGTAAATCCAACACATTTAGGCGCGGCACCCCCTCCTCATCCAAATAACCGCCATCGCCGCGCACCGATTGATCGCCGCCAGCGCAAAACGCATAGCCTCCATCGGCTGCTGGGCCAACTCCTGTGAAAAGCACCACGCCAATTGCTGGGTTTTCCCGCACCCTTGAGAAGGCGTCGTAGAGCTCCACCACCGTGCGAGGTCGAAAGGCATTGCGCTTTTCCGGGCGGTTTATTGCAATCCGGGCAATGCCCTCATCGCTGATATCAAGCCAAACATCTTGATAATTGCCTTGCGACTGCCAAACCAAAGGGCAGTTACCCGGCAGCACAAGCCTTTTTGACTCTGTTGACTCATCTGTAGCGGCCATCAAGAATCTCCCAAGCCCACCTCCCATCCTGAACTGCGCAGTTGCCGCCTCAGCTGGGCATCGGCAGCCCGATCGGTTTTTAAGCGCAACAGCAGCATTGGCTCCTCGGCCTGTTCGTCACTAACCATCCAGGCCAGAGCGGCGGGTAATTGCTCAAGGCTGTTGCAATTTTTGCCCGGCACCCCATGGGCTGCAGCTAATGCCAATGGATCAACCAATTGGGGCATGGCGAATAGACGTTCAAAATCAAGGTTTTCCCTTGGAATTGACAATTGTTCAAAAATGCCACCGCCCTGGTTATCGATTAGCAACACCAACAAACGACCTTTGAGCTGCTGACGCCAAAGCCAGCCATTGCTGTCGTGCAGCAGGGCCAAATCACCACAAACGAGCACCAAACGCCCCCATTCAGCCGCCAGGCCGGCGGCAAGGGAAAGGCAGCCATCAATGCCGGAGGCACCCCGAAAACTAACCACCGTGCGCTGGGCTTCAAGCCTTGCTCCATAGCTTTCCCAGTCCCTCACAGGGCTGCTATTGGCCAGCAGCACAGGCCAGTCGGGTGGAAGTAGACGATTACACCAGCGAGCTAGGGCAGGTTCAGTGCATGGTCCCTTGAGGGGGAGTTTTTGATCCAAGTGCCGCTGCAGCTTTTCCTCCGCCTCTAGCCATTGGGCTTGCATTTGCCTAGCTGCAACGCTTGCTTCTCCCTGGGGCAGGGAATTAACCCACCTTGCTAAGCCACCCCAATCCTGGGGCGCCCCGCTGGCAAGGGGATCCAAGCGTCGTGGTTCCTGCTCGGTAATTACAAATTGGGGAATTTGCCCAAGGGTTTGAAGCCATTGCTGCAAACGCCTACTGGCGGGCATTGGCCCCAACCTCAAAACTTGATCTACCGGCGGCACAAGCGATGGATCAGCTAAAAGCAAGTCGTAGCCACTAACCAAAGGCAGTGGCAGTCCCCTTAAACCAGAGGCCACATCAACTAAAACGGGCCAAGCGGTTCGCTGCACCAACCGTTGCAGGGCGCCCACAAAGGTGGCGCCAGCCCCCCGGCGCCAGGGGCCCACAACTATCAACCCAGGCCTATCGGGATCTAAAACAGCTGGATCAATCGGCGCAGGTGGTTCAAGCTCAACGGCAGTAATGCGGGGAATCGGAGCTTCTGGGCTGGGGGTAATGGCGCTGGCATGGAGTGGCTCTTCAAAGGCAAGGTTGAGATGCACCGGTCCTGCGGGCACACCAACACATAAACGCCAGGCCAAATCAGCAAGGTTCCTAAGCCGATCAGCACTGGCTTTGTGCAAACCAGCCATGGGTCCTTGGATTAAGGCCCTACAAACCGGCTGAAGAAAGGCCTCTTGATTAACGGTTTGGTTGGCACCGCAATTTTTAAGACGTTCCGGACGGTCGGCGCTGATTAAAAGCAGGGGCAGGGTGCTGCGATCTGCTTCCACCGCCGCGGCAAGTAGGTGGGCAACGGCAGTGCCTGAGGTGGTTACCACCGCTACGGGTTCACCATTGGCACGGGCCAAACCAAGGCCAAAAAAAGCGGCAGAACGTTCATCAATGGCGGTGAACAGCCTTAAACCTTGGCTTTCTCGGCGCAGGGCTGCTAAAGCAAGGGGTGCAGACCTGCTACCAGGGCATAAAACGAGCCGGCGCAAACCAAGCTCCATGAAGGCCCCCAATAGGGCATCAGCGGCAAGGAGGTTGTCGATGGCATCAGGGCCCACAGCAGTGATGCATTAAGAAGCAACGATTGTGCTGCCTGCTAGCCCCCTATGGCTGAAAAAACTTCAATCGCCCCAGATAAAAAAAGGCTTTGGCAGCAATTGCCCAATTTGCTGATTGTTGCTTGCTTAGCCCTGCTGTTGCGTTGGGCTGTGTTGGAACCTCGCTGGATTCCCTCCGGATCAATGCTGCCAAGCCTGGAATTACAAGACCGGATTTTGGTGGAAAAAATCAGTAAACGCTTGCATTTGACTCCCAAAAGGGGAGATGTTGTTGTTTTCAGGGCGCCAGACTCTTTAGTGCGTTCGGGTTACAACCCCAAAACAGCCTTGATTAAAAGAGTTGTGGGACTTCCCGGCGATCAATTGGAGGTGAGCAATGGCCAATTGAGGCGCAATGGCCTTGCGGCGAACGAACCATGGCTAGATCGAAGCATGGAATACAGCATGGACGCCATCGAGGTGCCCCAGGGCCAGCTCTGGGTTTTAGGTGATAACCGCAATGCAAGCCTTGATTCCCACCTATGGGGCGGCTTGCCAGAAGAGAACTTGATTGGCACTGCCCTTTGGCGTTATTGGCCCCCAGCTCGGTTTGGTCCGATCACAGCCAAAACAAGCTGAAGGGTCCTAGTTGTTGTAAGTTGTAAGCAGGGCTACAACCGGTGGTGGAGTGTTCAATCCTGAATTTTTAACTTCCGAATCAGACCCCAGCAGTGGAAATGGTTTGATTCGTTACCTGCAAGACCAAAGCCCAGATGTGCTGCAACGGGTTGCCAGATCAGCTAGTCCTGATATCCAAGAAATCATCCGACACAATGTTCAGGGCTTGCTTGGCATGCTGCCAGGGGAACAATTTGAGGTAAAAATCCAAACAAACCGCGACAATCTCGCCGGCTTGTTGGCATCGGCAATGATGACTGGCTATTTCCTAAGGCAAATGGAACAGCGCATGGAATTAGAGCGTTCAGTATTTGGCGTTGGCGGTGAAAGTGATGATGGCGAGATTGGATTTTAATTTGAGAGTTTTTTGCTCCAAAGTTTTAGGCTAGCGGCACGAGTTTTAAATTTTCAAGTTTGCGATTAAAACTACGCAGGAAATCCCTATTTAAAGTATTCAATACACCTGAATTTGATGAATTTGCGCACCAACTCTTATACAAGTTTGCAAATGTAGTGCTGTTTACGGCCACCGGCGCATCGAAATGGGCGGGCAGCACCCATTTTATTGGCAATTCACTACATCGAAGTAACCAATCAGCCATTAACGACCTATGCCTTGGAAAAACCAGTTCCTCAAGGATTGGGGCCACCTGCAAAGCACCACCTTTGCTGAGTTGCTCAAAGTCTTGCTGCCAAGATTCCTGCCATCGAAATGGAAACAGGCGAAATACTTGGCTAACGGCGGCTGGGCGAAGGTAACAAGCAAATAAAACTAAACGACGCCAACCCTTAAGGCGTTTTTCCGGCGTGTCTAGCAGCGGCTCTTCACCATTCTCGCGAGCGTGGAAAAGTAAAGGCTTGGGATTGTTATCCAACAGTTCAGGCCTCCGGTCGGAAACGGCAATTAAGCCATCTGTAATCAACAAAGAGCCGCTGGCTTGGTGCAGGCAACAGGCTTCAAAAAAGGGCCCCGGCCCAAGGGGTACGGGCCCCAAGCCAAACCAATCGAGTTGTTCAGGGTGAGGCGTTCCATCAACAAAAATTTGCTTCACGCGTTGGCTTGGAAATCCCAACCAAGGCAGGGGTAAAGCAATTGGAAAACTCCATTGACCTGGGGTGACCCACACTTGGGCCCCTGGGAATGACCTTGCCAGGGGCGGCACACCAACCTTGTGCTCCAACCCCGAACTGGTGGGATGCACGATCGTGCGTACAGCACCATGCTGAAGTTCAAGCTGCTTGATTAATTCCACACAGGCACTGGTGGTGGCCACCGCGCCATAGAGCAGCAGCCCCCCTTCAATCTTTACAACAAACATTCGGATCGGAACCGCCACATAAAAAACACCCTGCAACTGCTCCAAGGCCCATATCTGCCCTTGAATCAACTCCCTACATAGGGTTTTGCGCTGGCCGTAGGGGTATAGGGGCAGCAGGGGCCACCAGGGCCAATTGTCGTTAGCCATGGCGGCTCAATACGATCAATAATGATAGGAATACCAGTGCTGGTTCCTGCCAATCGGTAAGATCCCCGCAACCGCAGCCCCAATGGATGGCAAACATCAACCACCCTCCCAGCCGCACGATGCTAAATCTTTTGCATGTGTTGCCTGCCTTTGCTGATATTGATCAGTTGCGCTTGAATGTAATTGTGGAATTAAACTCCATGACAATTAATAAATACGAATTAATAACAGAAACCGGACAGCTCAAGTTGGATCGCGTTGGTTATTCATCCCTTTCTTATCCTTTTGCCTACGGTTGCATACCCCGCACCTGGGATGAAGATGGCGATCCCTTAGATGTTGAAATCGTTGGAGTTACGGAGCCGCTAGTGCCTAACTCCCTAGTGGAAGCGCGAATCATTGGCATCATGACCTTTGATGATGGCGGTGAGGTAGACGACAAAGTTATCTGTGTTTTAGCTGATGACAAACGCATGGATCACATCACAAGCTATGAACAACTAGGTGCCCATTGGCTCAAGGAAACCACCTATTACTGGGAGCATTATAAAGATCTTAAAAAGCCTGGCACCTGCAAAGTAAATGAATTCCTTAACTGCAACGAAGCAGTGCGTATTATCAAGGAATGCGAGCAACGCTATCTGGATACAATCGAGCCAAAACTTGTTAATTAATTAGGGTGTTAGCTGGGGCCAGAAGCTGTTTTGCAACCGCTTCCCCCACCCGAAACCCATCGATGCCAGCGGAGAGAATACCCCCCGCATAGCCGGCACCCTCCCCTGCGGGGAACAGGCCTGGGGTGTTAACGCTTTGAAAATTATCGCCCCTGCTAATCCTCACGGGTGAACTGGTGCGGGTTTCAACGCCAGTTAACAGCGCATCGCCATAATCAAAGCCTGGAATCTGCTTAGCAAATGCAGGCAGGGCCTCTCTGATCGCCTCGATTAATTGGGTTGGTAAGGCTGTAGATAAATCAGTAGGTGTTACACCAGGGGCATAGGAAGGCTGCAAAGGCCCCAGATCAATGCTGGGCTGCCCTAATAAAAAATCTTCCAACCTTTGGGCTGGGGCGTTGTAGTTTTTTCCGCCCAAGAAATAGGCGCGAGCCTCCAACTGGCGTTGGAAGGCAACGCCAGCCAATACACCGTTTGGATAATCAAGCTCGGGGCTAATTCCAACAACAATTCCACTGTTTGCATTGCGTTCGTTGCGGCTGTATTGACTCATGCCGTTCGTAACAACATGGCCCTCCTCCGATGTGGCTCCCACCACCAAACCACCAGGGCACATGCAAAAGCTATAAACACTGCGGCCATTGCTGGCATGGTGCACCAATTTGTAATCAGCGGCCCCCAAAATTGGATGACCAGCAAAATCTCCCCAGCGGGCCCGATCAATTAATTCTTGGGGATGTTCTATGCGAAAACCAACGGAAAAGGGTTTGGCCTGCATTTCCACGCCCTGCAAGTGGAGTTGAGCAAAGGTGTCGCGGGCACTATGACCAATTGCAAGCACAGCTGCAGTGGTTGGAATTATTTCAGAGTTACTCAGTTGCAGGCCACGCAACTGGCGAGTGTCAGGATCCAAATCAAATCCCACCACCTGCTGTTCAAATCTCACCTCGCCGCCTAGGGCCTCAATGCGAGCCCGCAACTTGCGTACCACACCCACCAACTTAAAGGTACCAATGTGGGGCTTTTGCAGAACTAAGATCTCGGGATTAGCACCACTTTCCACAAATTCTTCAAGCACCCATCTGCCATGTTTTTTACTTTCTTTTACACCTGAATAAAGCTTGCCATCGGAAAAGGTGCCTGCTCCACCTTCACCAAATTGAGCGTTTGAGCGGGGATTAAATGGGCTGTTTCCCTTCCAAAAACCAAAGGTGTCAGCGGTGCGGTTATTAACCGATCGGCCCCGCTCTAGCAACAGGGGTTTAAAACCCTGTTGGGCAAGAAACAAGGCTGCAAAATATCCGCAGGGCCCAGCTCCGATAACCACTGGCCTTGATTGAAAACCTGCAGGAGCTGGTAATGAAGGCCTAATTAGTGGTTCTGGCGCAACACCCAATTGGGAATTACCACGCAGGCGTCCAAGCACAGCCGCCTCGCTTGCAACTTCAACATCAACGCTATAAACCAATTCAATTGCCTGCTTATCACGGGCATCAATGCTGCGTTTTTTAATAATCAGAGGCCCTAATTCCCCCACTGATAATTTAAGGCGGCGAGCTACCGCCGCCAATAAATCATCGGCTGAATGGTTGAGGGATAGGGCCAGCTGATGGATACGAATCAAGCAAGCCGCGGTGCAATAAGTGCCACGGGTGCACTATCAATAACCGCCAAATCGAGGGGGAAATTATGGGCGTTGCGCTCGTGCATAACCTCCATTCCCAAGCCAGCTCTGTTGATCATATCTGCCCAGGTGGAGATAACTCGCCCTTGGCTATCCAAGATCGACTGGTTGAAATTAAAACCGTTTAGGTTGAAGGCCATCGTGCTCACGCCAAGGCTGGTAAACCAGATTCCCACCACAGGCCAGGCTGCAAGGAAGAAGTGCAGACTGCGGCTGTTGTTGAAAGAAGCGTATTGGAAGATCAAGCGACCGAAATAACCGTGGGCAGCCACAATGTTGTAGGTCTCTTCTTCTTGACCAAACTTATAGCCATAGTTCTGGCTCTCAGATTCGGTGGTTTCACGCACCAAGCTGGAGGTAACCAAAGAACCATGCATCGCAGAGAACAAGCTGCCACCAAATACACCTGCCACGCCGAGCATGTGGAAGGGGTGCATAAGGATGTTGTGCTCTGCCTGGAACACCAACATGAAATTAAAGGTGCCAGAGATGCCGAGGGGCATGCCATCGGAAAAAGAACCCTGCCCAAAGGGATAGATCAGAAAAACTGCAAAAGCAGCCGACAGGGGTGCGCTGTAAGCAACACAAATCCAAGGGCGCATACCCAAGCGGTAGGAGAGTTCCCACTGGCGTCCCATGTATGCAGAAATACCAATCAGGAAGTGGAAAACCACCAATTGATAGGGTCCGCCGTTGTAAAGCCACTCGTCGAGGCTGGCGGCTTCCCAGATGGGATAAAAATGTAGGCCAATGGCGTTGCTTGAGGGAATTACAGCGCCAGAAATAATGTTGTTTCCATAGAGAAATGAACCAGCAACGGGTTCGCGAATGCCATCTATGTCAACGGGAGGTGCGGCGATAAAAGCCACGATGTAGCAAATAGTTGCAGCAAGAAGGCAGGGAATCATCAGCACCCCAAACCAACCCACGTAGATGCGGTTATCGGTGCTGGTGACCCACTCGCAGAAGCTTTCCCAACTGCTAATGCGTCCGCTACGAATGGCGGTAGACATAAGTTCGGTAACAAGGAATGGATTTCGCCCACAGGGGGCGATAAAAAAAGACTAAGGATTCCGAGCCAATTCACACAAAATATTTTCAGAACTTCGTTAAGTTGGATTAACTTGGGCTCCGCTGGCTATTTGGTGAGCTTGCTGCTTGAGCCATTGGCGTGCTTGCTCACCAAATTGGTGCCAATCAAGCTTTTCTTGGGCAACAGCTTTTGCCACCAAGAGGGGCATTTCAAGCTTCAAATTGCCTAATTCAGCCTCTGGCACCCCCAACGAGAGGGCTAAATAATCAGCCATCGACCGTGCCACAACCCGGGTGAAATAGGCGGCAGCTAGGGCCTGCATCGCGCCCCCCACCAACCAGCTAACACCGTGCAATTTCAACAAACCAGCCACGGCCTGGCTGCCCCACTCAAGCGCACCAAGGCCCATGGCAGTGCGCGCCAATTCCAATGCAGCGGTTTGCAACTGATCCGCTGTCCAATCACAACGCCATAGGGCGGCCATTTCCTTAAGCAAAAGGCCGTTAACAACGGCGAGCAGCAGCAGATCTGCAGAAGGCAGAGGCGAGGCGAATACCGCCGTTGCCACAAGCCATTGACTGCGTTGCAAAAGGGGTTGGAGGCGTTTGCGGCGCTCAACCTCCAAAAGCACTTGCCACTCCTGATTCAATTGCCTCAAACAACGCACTTGGGTAAGCCGTTTTTGTTGGGCGAGCGGTAACAAATCTGCTTTTAATGGGCCATCACAACTCACTAAGGGCCACCTGTCGCCCAACTCACAACTCCACTGCCTGAGGCAATCATGCTCCCCCTCAGCCAAAAGCAAAGTGGGCATGGCCTGCGGCAAAGCCTCAAGCCAGCGAAGATCTGCCACGGTTGGTGCTCCGGAAAGCACATAAACCAAATGGTCGGCCTGCAGTAATGATTCAGGCCAATTCCATTCAACTGATTCCCTTGGCAGCGGCTGCGCCAGGTGCAGTTGCAAAGCTGAAGATCCCGAAAATGCCGCTAAAACCTGGTTGCTTTGTTCAACAGTTGCTTCAGCGCCAGCCAACACCACATGTCTGTCGGAGCGTTGGGCAAGGCAGCAAATCTGATTTAGCCGGCTATGCATCGGGCCGGTGTCAAAACCCAAGGCTTCAAATTGCTCAATTAGTTTCTGGCAATGCTTTTGCATACCATCAACACCTTTGGGCAATCGGCCAACGGTTGAGTTTTTATTGCGCTGCAATAGCCATGCAGCAGCTCCAGCAAATGCTGCCAGGCTGAGGGGCGTACCCAATCCGTGAATAAGCTCCCCAACAACCATTCCGCCCGCAAGGGTGAAACCACCACCAATCAATATGGAAATGGCCAGGCGATTACGAAAGGGAATGGGGAAAACCGAGTTGGCCATCACTTGCCACTACACCTTCCAGTTCTAAGCCACAAGCACCAAAATGGTATTGCTTTTTTTGAATTTTATTCAGCACTTTGCTTCAGTGATCAAAACCATATTTAGCGAGCTACCTCAGCTGCAAAAGCAGTTAAACAACTGCCAACATGATCTTCAACAAGCCAAAAACTGGCATGCCGATCTACCTGTGCCCCTGCTAGATCGCTGCTGGTTGAAATTGGAGGTGTTAAAGGTTGCTGAATTGCTTTGCCGCCTCCCGGTTGATGCCAGCGCCCATGCCCCCGAATTGGTGCGTTTTCAGGAATTGCGCCAACAAGGCCACAATCCTGATCTGGCTGAGCGGATTTGCTGGGATGAATTCACGGCCGAGGCCTGCCACCTGGCCCTGCGGCGCTATTGGGAAGCCCAGGAAACCCCTATGTGTTTGTGGAGTTTAGATAGCTACCTAAACCTTTTGCGGCGCTACCGCAGCAATGTGGAGCAGGGCAATCTGAGCATGCCCTTACTAATCCTGCCGAGGGGATCCGATCGGCAACTTTTGCAGTGCCACTGGCTCTAAAAACAACAGGGGGCAGGCGATAGGTCAAACTGGTTCGCTGCAAGCGGTAACGGCGACATGCCCGACCAGGAAAGGGGCCAACGGGGCGGTGAAAGGAGAGTTGGAGCTGAGCGCCCAGGTGGTGGCGATCGCCGTGATGGTGGTGGAGGTGGTTTTCGCATTCGCCTGAGCGATAACGAACTACGGGCGGCACGCACAATTCAAGATGCTTTCCAGCTGCGCTCAACGGTTGCAGTTCTGGGTTTTGCCTTGCGCACTGTTGCCCAGCTCCTCGAGCAAGGCGCCCTATCCGAGCTTGTGGTGGGCCAACAACAGCAGCCACGGGAGCGAAACGAGCGGGGAGAACCCAGGGACAGGGGCGAGAGAGCTGAGAGGGGGGAAAGGCTAGAAAGAGCGCCAAAGCCAGATCCCTTCGCTCGCCCGAGCAAACCAGTTGTTGAAGTTAAAGAACCAGAGGTTGAAGAATCTGTGGCTGAAGAAGTAAGCGAGGAAACTCCATGCGAAGAGAGTACGCCTGAATCAGAAACTACAGTAGAAAGCTAATGACAAAACCCAGGGTTCTCTCTGGCGTTCAACCTACCGGTAGTTTGCATCTAGGCAATTGGCTTGGCGCAATCCGCAACTGGGTAGAATTGCAAAATAGCCACGACACATTTTTTTGTGTTGTTGACCTTCATGCGATCACAGTTCCCCATGACCCAAAAAAATTAGCAGCAGACACACTCAACACCGCTGCTCTTTATTTGGCCTGCGGCATAGACCCAAGCAAAGCAACGGTATTTGTTCAGAGCCAAGTTGCAGCCCATGCGGAATTATGTTGGCTACTAAATTGCCTCACGCCGTTAAACTGGCTGGAGCGAATGATTCAGTTCAAAGAAAAAGCAATTAAACAAGGCGACAATGTGTCTGTTGGCCTGCTTGATTACCCAGTTCTAATGGCCGCTGACATTCTTTTATATGATGCAGATTTAGTACCCGTTGGAGAAGATCAAAAACAACATCTAGAGCTTGCAAGAGATATTGCACAGCAACGGGTAAACAGTCGTTTTGGCAGCGATGAGCAGCCAATTCTCAAGGTACCGAAGCCTTTAATTCTAAAGGAGGGTGCCCGAGTTATGAGCCTCACAGATGGCAAAGCCAAAATGAGTAAAAGCGACCCAAACGAAGGTTCCCGCATCAACCTTTTAGACCCTCCCGAAGTAATTATAAAAAAAATAAAACGAGCTAAAACCGATCCTCAAATTGGCCTAGAAATCAACAATCCAGATCGGCCAGAAGCCGCGAATCTGTTGGGTATCTACACATTGATAAGCGGTTTAGAAAAACAGGCAGTGTTAGACGAATGTGCGTCAATGGGCTGGGGGAAATTCAAGCCCCTACTCGCCGATGCCTTGGTTGAAGCCCTGAGACCGGTTCAAGATAATTATCACTCTATAATTGCAGACGCAACTGAATTAAATATTATTTTGGAGCAGGGCAGGCAAAAAGCAACTGAAGTTGCAACTAAAACTATTTGTGGCTTGCGGGAAGCAATGGGATTTTTAGCTTATTAACAATTACTAAAACAAGCTATTTAGGAATCTTTTCCATCGCATCTATTCCGTAAGCGGCCGGCACTTTGCAACGTTGCGCAGCCTGCTGCCAGGCCCTATCGAATAAATGCCAACGAAAACTGCGCGGATCACTTCTAGTGTGGCTGCGATCAACGGCTCCATGGCTGGTTATTCTGCGCATTGGTATACCCCAACGCAACTGCCAAACTAAAACCTGCTTAGCTAGCTGTTCATATTGTGGATTGCTATAACCACTGTGGCCATCGCCGCTACCAGAGCCATCATTTGGGCTTACCAAACTAATATGTAAGGCAACATTATTTATAGAGCCGCCAGCCAAGGCAGTTTTAGCACCGTGGTGACGGATGCTGAAATCACCCCAGGCGCTCCAGCCGGCGCCAAAAGCCCTTAATTCATCTGGAACTAAACGATATAAGCTGCCGTTTCTTGCTACAACAATATGATAACTAACCTGATTTAAATCATTCGGATGGGGCGTAGCAAAGAGCTGCAGTGTTTCAGCTAAAGGTAGAACTGTTTCATGCAGCACAATTAAACTTGGTTTATTTGGCACCCACCTGCCAGCTTTATCAAAGGGTCGACGTTTTCCATAATTGCTTGCATCAACAGGGCTAGCGGTTTCCTTTATCCCTAAACTTTTGCGGCAAAGTTCGGCCCCTTTGAGGTTTGGGGCCAAAAGTGCTGCCATGCCACTGGCTTTGCGAGCCTGTTCGGGCTGAAAACCCAGAAGAAAAATCGACACACTAGGAATTGCCCCAGCAAACAATCCTGCAAGAAACCAGCCAAACTTGTTTGAAAATTTCAAGGTTCCCGATAAACAACACGTCCCAAATGGTTATTGGAAACATCCAAAAGATCGGCATGCAAAAGCCTATCTATCTCAGCTCGCACCGCAAGTGTGTCGATTTGGCCCTTGGGCTCCATGGCGAGTACAGCATCATTAATGCTGAAACCAGCTGGGCCACTGCGGCGAGCTAGTTGCAGCAATTGATGCTCGATCGGATCGTGCTGCTCCTTAAGCAGCAATGGGGCATTGGCAGAATCCACCAAGCCTGGAATCAAAAATAAATCTATAAGTTGACCAATGCCACATAGGCCGGCAGTGAATAAATAAATGATTCCACTGATCGGCCGGCGGTTATAGAAGCGCTGCAAACCACAAACTCCCAGCAGTGACAGGCACCAAAATGCATAGGAGATATCCACTCGCCTCAGTTTGTGCATTAAGGCTCCGGGCAACAAATCAAACTGCATCCATTAGAGCTGATCCCGTCCCCCCAGATCTGCTTGCGTAAGATCAAGGTTGCCAGGAGTTGCATAGGTGCCGGAATCAACCACTGAGGTTCAAGTTCCCCTCACCCTGCCCAAAACCAGTGAAGATCCAGAATTATTAAAAATTCGACATTCCATGAGCCATGTGATGGCCATGGCTGTGCAGCAGCTGTTTCCAGCTGCAAAGGTAACGATTGGCCCTTGGACAGAAACTGGTTTTTACTACGATTTTGATAATCCGGTTCCCTTCAGTGAAGCGGATTTAAAAGCAATCAAAAAGGAGATGGGCAAAATCATCGCAAGGCGTTTGCCTTTGCAGCGCCTTGAGGTAACAAGGGCTGAGGCGGAAGCAAAGATCATTGCCAATAACGAGCCCTACAAACTTGAAATCCTTGCTGGCTTAGAGGAACCGATAACGCTCTACACCCTTGGTGATACCTGGTGGGACCTTTGCGCCGGGCCCCATGTGGCCCACACCGGTGAATTAAACGCCAAGGCATTTGAGCTTGAAAGTGTTGCTGGAGCCTATTGGCGCGGCGACGAAACAAAAGCGCAACTGCAGCGGATCTATGGCACTGCCTGGAGAACGCCAGAGCAATTAACTGAATACCAAAGGCGTAAGCAGGAGGCCCTCCGCCGCGACCATCGCCGCATTGGCAAGGATCTTGAACTTTTTTCGATCGAAGATGAAGCTGGGGCTGGCCTTGTTTTTTGGCACCCCCGCGGCGCTCGCATGCGCCTGCTGATCGAAGATTTTTGGCGTGTCGCCCATTTTGACGCTGGTTATGAGTTGCTCTATACCCCCCATGTGGCTGATATCAACCTCTGGAAAACATCAGGACACCTGGATTTCTACGCTGAAAGCATGTTTGGGCCCATGCAGGTGGATGAACGTGAATATCAATTGAAACCGATGAATTGTCCTTTTCATGTTCTAACCTATGCAAGTAAGTTGAGAAGTTATAAAGAATTACCAATTCGCTGGGCCGAGCTTGGCACCGTATATCGCTATGAACGGCCTGGTGTAATGCATGGGCTGATGCGGGTGCGAGGCTTCACCCAGGATGACGCCCATGTTTTTTGCTTGCCGAGTCAAATAGGCGATGAAATATTAAAAATACTTAATCTCACTGAGGAAATATTATCCACGTTTGATTTCACTAATTATGAAATCAATCTCTCCACTAGGCCAGAAAAATCAATCGGCGATGATGCCGTTTGGGATTTGGCAACAAACGGATTAATTGAGGCCCTAAACCGCAAGGGATGGAGCTACAAGGTAGATGAAGGAGGCGGAGCCTTCTATGGTCCTAAAATTGATCTAAAGATTGAAGATGCCATCGGCAGAATGTGGCAATGCTCAACGATTCAGCTGGATTTCAACTTACCTGAACGTTTTGATTTGGAATATGTTGCTGCCGATGGCAGTCGCCAAAAGCCAATCATGATCCACCGGGCCATATTTGGCTCCCTGGAAAGATTTTTTGGAATTATGACCGAAAACTATGCCGGCGATTTTCCCTTCTGGCTAGCACCTGAACAAATACGCCTTCTACCGGTTACGGATGAGGTGATCGATTATGCCGAAGCAATCCAGGCTGAATTTCAGAAGGCGGGGATTCGCAGCACAATTGATAGAAGCGGTGAGCGCCTTGGCAAATTAATCAGGAATGGCGAACAACAAAAGATTCCTGTTCTTGCTGTTATTGGCATTCAGGAGGCGGAGCAGCAAAGCCTCAGCTTGCGCAGTAGGCGCCAGGGGGACCTAGGAATTGTTTCAAAAACAAGTTTATTGACTGCTGCCCAAGAGGCCAATCACAACCGAAACGCGGATTTAACTTTTACAGAATAAACAAGCACTAGTTTACTAAAGACAAAAATTTTTTATGTCTCTTTTATTAGCTGGTGATCTGGGGGGGACAAAAACTCTCCTGGCCCTTTATGAATCAACAGGCAATCAACTCAATTGCCTCACTCAAAAGCGCTTCGGTTCAGCTGAATGGCCCCACCTGCTGCCAATGCTGCAAACCTTTCTCGCTGAACAGCTTAAAACTGGTATGCGCGTAGATGCAGCCTGCATTGCCGTGGCGGGGCCAGTACAGCACGGCAAAGCCACAATCACCAACTTGGCCTGGGACCTCGATCAACAGGAATTGGCAACTAGTAGTGGATTAGCGCAACTGGAGTTAGTTAATGATTTTGCCGTTTTGGTTTATGGCCTACCCCATTTGAACAGTGAGCAACAAGTAACCATTCAAGTGGGCAGTGCCGATCCCAATGGACCGATCGCCATCATCGGCGCCGGCACCGGGCTCGGAATGGCAAGGGGTTTTCAACATCATGGTGAGTTGTTGTCCCTTGCAAGTGAGGGGGGCCATCGGGAATTTGCACCGCGAAATAGCGATGAAATTCTCTTGGAGAGCTGGTTGCGCAAGTTCCTAGAGGTTGATCGCCTCTCGGTGGAAAGAGTGGTTAGTGGCACAGGCCTTGGCCTTATTTATCTCTGGCTTGAGCACTGCGGCGCAGTAGAAGAGCATTTCCCCCTTTCCGAAGCAGCTAGGGCCTGGCGAGATCTTCCCCCCGGCAGCCCCAATCGCCCCGATCTTCCAGCCCTTGTGGCCAAACAAGCAGCCAATGGTGGGCCCATAGCCAGCCATGCCCAAGAGATTTGGCTTGGCGCCTACGGCTCTGCAGCCGGCGACTTAGCTGTTCATGAAATTGCTTCTGGCGGTTTGTGGGTTGGCGGTGGCACCGCCAATAAACAACTCGATGGTTTGAAGTCGCAGGCTTTCCTTGGCGCCATGGCGAAAAAGGGGCGCTTCAGTGAATTTGTTGGAAATCTGCCTGTAAAAGCCCTGATTGATTCAGATGCCGGTTTGTTCAGCGCTGCCTGCAGGGCACGGGTGCTGGCAGAGTGCGCCTAGCAGAGGAATCGCCATGGAGGCGAACGGCCATAGGGCAGCGCCATCCCAACCAAAAATAGGGGAGGCTGTGTTGGTGAATGTGCCAGCTACAACGGCCAATCTGGGCCCTGGCTTTGATTGCCTTGGTGCAGCCCTGGAATTGGGAAACAGGTTTCAACTCACCGTGCTGGAGGGAGGTGGCGGGCGATTTGAACTGGTGATCGAGAGCAGCGATGGCTCCCATCTGCGCGGAGGCCCAGACAACCTTGTTTACCGTTCAGCCCAAAGGGTATGGCGAGAGGTGGGCATGGAGCCCATGGCCTTGGAGGCAAGGGTTCATCTGGCGGTACCGCCAGCTAGGGGCTTGGGCAGCAGTGCCACCGCGATTGTGGCCGGCTTAATGGGGGCAAACGCCTTGATGGGGGAACCCCTAGGCAAAGAAAAACTACTTGAATTAGCAATCGACATTGAGGGCCATCCCGACAATGTTGTGCCTTCTTTGCTTGGGGGTTTATGCCTAACGGCCAGGGCGGCATCCCACCGCTGGCGGGTGGTGCGCTGCGACTGGCATCCCACGGTTCAAGCGGTGGTAGCAATTCCCACAATCCGCCTTTCCACAGCAGATGCCCGCAGGGCAATGCCAAAACACATCGGCATTCCAGATGCTGTTGCAAATCTGGGCTCACTAACTCTGCTACTGCAAGGTTTACGCACGGGAAATGGCGATTTAATTGCCGATGGCATGCATGATCGCCTGCACGAGCCCTACCGCTGGCCCCTGATCCAAGGGGGCACCGAGGTGCGAAAGGCCGCCATGGGTGCAGGTGCATGGGGCTGCGTGATCAGTGGAGCTGGTCCTAGCTTGTTGGCCCTATGCCCACCAGAAAAGGCCGTTTTGGTGGCTGAGGCAATGGCAAAAAGCTGGGAAGAACGTGGAGTGGGCGCAAGAACAGAGATCCTGCCCCTGCAAAAAGGTGGCAGCAGCTGGAGCAAGGCTGCATAAATTAACTGAGTAGAACTACTCAGATAGTGAGGTCTAACTGGTAGGTTGGCCACTGCCCGGTGCTGGTGGCAAACGTTGGATCTAAGCCTGATCGTGTTGCTGCCTTTGGCGGGCGTGCTGATTTTGTTCCTATTGCCGGCGGGCTGGCAAAAGAGCTGTAAGTGGGTTGCTTTAAGCACCTTGCTGGCCGATCTTAGCTTGATGATTTGGTCCTTTTGGCGCCATTTCGATCCAACCTTGGGCAGCTTGCAGTTGGTGGAGCGCATCAACTGGCTGCCTGCAATGGGCCTGCAATGGTCTTTAGCCGCCGATGGAGTTTCAGCACCGTTGGTTTTGCTCAGCGGCCTCGTAACGATGCTTACGGTGGCAGCGAGCTGGAAGGTTGAGCTCAAGCCAAGGCTCTATTTCGCCCTTCTTTTGGCCCAGGCATCGGCCCAAGCGGTTGTGTTTCTATCCCAAGATTTCCTCCTGTTCTTCTTGGCCTGGGAACTTGAACTTGTGCCGGTGTATTTACTAATCGCAATCTGGGGCGGACAAAAAAGACAATATGCAGCAACAAAATTCATTCTCTACACCGCAACTGCATCATTACTAATACTAATTAGTGGCCTTGCTCTAGCTTTTCATGGTGAGGGATTCACCTTGAATTTACAAGAACTATCACAACGCAGTTATGGCGGAAATTTTGGTTTACTTTGCTACCTTGGATTTCTAATTGGATTTGGAGTAAAACTTCCTATATTTCCCTTGCATACCTGGCTGCCAGATGCCCACGGGGAGGCCAATGCCCCTGTTTCAATGCTCCTTGCTGGGGTGCTACTAAAAATGGGTGGATATGCCATTCTCCGTTTTAATGTGCAGATGTTGCCGGAAGCTCATCTAAAATTAGCGCCGGCCTTAATGGTGCTGGGAATTGTAAATATTGTGTATGGAGCCCTGAATGCATTCGGGCAAGACAATGTGAAAAGGCGCATTGCCTGTAGCTCTGTGAGTCACATGGGATTTGTGCTTCTAGGAGTTGCGGCTGTGAATGATTTGGGTTTGAACGGAGCAATGCTGCAAATGATTAGCCACGGATTAATAGCAGCGGGCTTATTTTTTGTTACTGGTGTTTTTTACGAGCGTACTAAAACATTATCGATTCCAAACATGGGGGGGCTAGCAAAGGTTCTGCCAATTACATTCGCATTATTTCTAATTACTTGCCTTGCCTCATTAGCCCTACCTGGAATGAGTGGCTTTGTAAGTGAAATAACAGTGTTTCTAGGTATAACAAGTAATGATAGCTTTACCATAGGCTTTAGGGTAATAACTATTGTTTTATCTGCAATTGGCTTAATCCTAACGCCAATGTATTTATTAAGTATGTGCAGAAGAGTATTTTTTGGACCCCGTATCCCAGCCCTTGCAACGCTAGGCGATATGAACCCAAGGGAATTAACGATTGCACTTGTGTTGGTGGTACCAACTCTCATGATCGGCTTTTGGCCTCGCCTTGCCAGCGGCATTTACGACGCCACCACTGACGCAATATCCGCCCAAATCCACAGCTCCCTTGTGGCCCTACTAGAAATGACATCCGCTATCGGCTGAGCCAATGACCGTTGCTGAATTAGCCAAATTAGAACTTCTAAAAGGTAAGGGCTTACCTCAATTCAATGCGATTGATGCTTCCCAAGTAAACAAGGGTATCCCAGCCCTACTGCTGGATTTAAAAGAGCAGCTTAATTCGCTCGAACTTTTGATTGCAGCCGAGGAAAAAGCTGGAAATATTCTCCAATGGGACCAGTTGATGACTCCACTGCAGCAGCTGAGTGAAAGGCTTAGGTGGAGTTGGGGCTTGGTTTGTCACCTGTTGGGGGTGTGCAATAACCCAAGCCTGCGGGAGGCCCATCAGCAAAATCAAGCGGCGGTGGTGCAATTCTCTAGCCGTATTGCCCAATCAAAACCCATCTATCGAGCCCTATTAGCCCTTGAACAACAAGATGAAAGTTTAGATAATTGCCAAAAACGTATTATCAAATCTGAATTACTTGGAATGCGGCTGAGGGGTGTGGGTTTAGCAGCAGATCAACAGGAGATGTTTAATCAGTTAAGCGAACAATTGAGTGCGCTTGCCACAAAATTTAGCAATAATCTGCTTGATAGCACTGCAAATTGGAACTTATTACTCACGGATCAGAGTCAAATTGCGGGCTGTCCCCATAGCTTAAGGGAGCTTCTAGCTCAAGCTGCCCGTGAAAACAACCATCCTGATGCCAACGCAAATAATGGACCATGGCTACTGGGTTTAGATCAACCGCGCTATGGCCCATTTATGCAATTTAGTGAATCGAGGCAACTCAGGGAAAAACTATATAGAGCTTTTATTAGCAGGGCAGCCAGTGAACCAAATAACAATCAACAATTAATATCTGAAATTCTAAAATTACGTCAACAGAAAGCCGAATTACTTGGCTATGCAAACTGGGCAGAGGTGAGCCTTGCAACCAAAATGGCTCCATCTGTTGCAGCAGTAGAGGGGCTATTGGAGGATTTAAGGAATCCAAGCATTGAATTTGGCAAGCAGGAGTTGGCTGAATTAATGGCAGTGGCTCCAAATAAAACCAAGCTAGAAGCCTGGGATATTAGCTATTTGAGTGAAAAGTTAAGGCAGGAACGTTTCAACCTAGATAGTGAAGCATTGCGACCCTGGTTTCCCCTGCCCCAAGTACTTGATGGATTGTTTGCCCTCTGTGAAAGAATCTTTGCAATTCGAATTGAAATAGCCGATGGCCAAGCGCCCATTTGGCACAAAGATGTGCGCTACTTCAAAGTGTTTGAGGCCGATACAGGTAACCAACTAGCCTCCTTCTACCTCGACCCATACAGCAGGCCAGGTAGTAAACGTGGTGGAGCCTGGATGGATGAATGTTTAGGTCGTCAGCGTAATAGTGAAGGCGAAATAGTTTTACCAGTTGCTTATTTAATTTGCAATCAAAGCCCACCGGTTGGTGAAACCCCTAGCTTGATGACCTTCAATGAAGTTGAAACCCTATTTCATGAATTCGGCCACGGCTTACAGCACATGCTCACAACTGTTGAGCAACCGGAAGCAGCCGGCATAAACGGAGTTGAGTGGGATGCCGTTGAATTGCCAAGCCAATTTATGGAGAACTGGTGCTACGAGGAAAAAACACTTAACTCCATTGCTCGCCATTGGCAAAGCGGTGAACCATTACCGAATGAGGAACGCCAAAAACTATTTAAGGCCCGTAATTTCATGGCTGGTGCCGCCACCCTAAGGCAGGTGCATCTTGCCTTAACAGACCTCCGTTTACATGCCCATTGGCGCGCTGATTCTGGCGTTAGCCCAGAGCAAATGCGGCGGCAAATTGCATTAGATACAACTTTATTACCGCCACTTGAAGAAGATGCAATGCTTTGCAGCTTTGGCCATATCTTTGCTGGTGGTTATTCCGCTGGTTATTACAGTTATAAATGGGCAGAGGTATTAAGTGCCGATGCCTTTGCGGTCTTTGAAGAGGTGGGCTTAGAAAATGAAGCCGCCCTACGAGCAACTGGTAGACGCTTTCGCGAAACGGTTTTAAGCCTTGGGGGTAGCAGAGCGCCCCAAGAGATTTTTGAGCAGTTTCGTGGTCGCCCCCCCTGCGCTGCTGCCCTTTTAAAACATTCAGGGTTAACCCATTAATCACGGCGCCGGCGCACGGCTACGCAACCGTTAAAACCTGCTATTGGCGGATTGCATTTACGCAGTTCTATTTCGAGTGGCATCACTCCATAAATTGAATCAATAGTTTCAATTACTTGCTCAGAAAAGCTTTCAATTGTTTGGCAATTTATTTGCCTAGCAAGTTGCCTTATCGATTCAATCACATCTGCGTAGTTAAGCGTTTCTGTTAGATCATCATTTTCCCCAGCCGCTGCTAGGGGTAAATATAGGTTGATATCCAACTCAAACCATTGGCCATATTTACGCTCCCATTCGAGAACCCCCACATGGGCCCAAAGCCGAAGCCCACGAATAATAACGGCATCATTCATTTACTTAAAGTTCTAAATCTTGATGTTTAAATTTGCTTTCCCCGCTGCTATAGGAGCTAACCACTTGGCCACTTCCGCGCAACCTATAGCGATAGGTAACCAAACCCTCTAAGCCAACGGGACCCCTTGGAGGCATTGTTTGGGTACTTATGCCAACCTCTGCGCCAAAGCCATAACGGAATCCATCGGCGAATCTAGTTGAACAATTGTGATACACACCAGCGCTATCAACCCTGGCAAGAAATTGTTCAGCTGTATTGGCATCACTGCTGCAAATGGCATCTGTATGACGGGAGCCATAACGCTCTATGTGGGCTAGGGCCGTTTCAAAATCAGGTACCACTCGTATGGCAAGGATTAAATCTAAATATTCCTCACTCCAATCAAACTCTTGAGCAGCATTGCTAACACCATGGCGCTGCGCTTCAGAATCACCTCTCAATTCCACCCCGGCTTGCAGCAGAGCTGGCACCGCCGCCTGAAGGAAATCAGCTGCCACATCTTGATGAACTAGAAGGGTTTCCAATGCATTGCAAGCAGCTGGATATTGCGTTTTACTATCTAATGTAATAGCTACGGCTTGATTAATATCTACCATGCGGTCAACATATAGATGGCACACCCCATCTGCATGGCCTAAAACAGGAATGCGGGTGTTGTCTTGAATAAAACGAACCAATTCATTAGACCCACGCGGAATTATCAAATCAACCAAGCCATCAAGTTTTAATAGGGCAAGACTATCCTCCCTACTGGTGAGCAATGCAAGCGCATTGGGATCTACCACTGATCGTTTCAAACCATCCTGCAAGGCCTGCATAATCGCTGCGCAACTTGCAATCGCTTCTCTACCGCCTTTAAGAATTGCCCCGTTACCAGATCGAATCGCAAGGGCTGCAATTTGAATAACAGCATCGGGTCGAGCTTCAAATATCACCCCTAAAACACCAAGCGGAACACTCACCCGCTCCAATACAAGCCCATCATCCAAAGCTCGATGCAACTGGCGGCAACCGAGCGGATCTAACAAGCCGGCCAATTGCCTAACCCCTGCTATCGCAGCATCTAACTTGGCTCCATCCAGCTTTAACCTAGCCAACAAAGCCGGTGCCAATTCCTCTGCCGCAGCAGCAGTTAGATCCTCAGCATTTGCCATAAGGATCGTTTCCCTATGCAGTTCAAGGGAATCGGCCATCGCAAATAGGGCCTGCTGCCTTTCTGCATTGCTGCAGCGAGCTAGAACAAGGGCATGGCGCCTAAGGCTTGCAGCCCTAGCCAATAGTTCAGGGCTGGGGTTTGCGATCGGATTGCTTAGGGATGATGCCATGGCTGCTTTGGATTTTTTCTTGCAAATATCATCACTGCCAAGGTGTGAGCAGTTTGTTGAGTGCCAGCCGAGCCGCCCCAAGGCGACCAGCCCCATTACCTAAGGCGGCGGGCAAGATCGCTAAACCCTCGCGGCTTGGAGCTAATACACGGCGCTGCACCTCAGCCTTTAGGGCGGGGCCGAAATAGGGAAAAGCAGCACTTAGGCCACCGCCTAAAAGCAGCCGCTGGGGCGTGAAGCAATAAATCAAGGAGCTGATGCCACATCCAAGTAAAGCGCCATAACGGTGCCAGGCAGCCAGGGCACTTTGATCACCGGCGGCAGCCAATCTGGATAGCTCGGCTGGGGCGTGGCCGCTTGCTTTTGTGAGGGCAGAAATACTGCAAAAGCTTTCAATGGAGCCATTATTGCCACTATTGCAAGCTGGGCCATTGGGATCAAGACCGATTAAACCAGGCTCCACCGCCGCACCATTACAACCCAGAAATAATTGGCCAGCAATTATTACCCCGCCACCAACTCCTGTACCTAAAGTAAGCAATACAATATCATCAAATCCTTTACCAGCGCCCCTCCAATGTTCACCATATACGGCGCAGTTACCATCATTGCCTAACACCACAGGTAGATTTAATTTTGTTTCCAACCAATCGGCCAGAGGCACATCCTGCCAACCGGGTAAATTAATACATATACGGGCGATTCTGCCTGTGCTATCAATTGGTCCTGGGATGCCAATGCCAATAACTGAAGCTTGATGCTCAGGATCTAACTGATGAATCATTGTTATTAATTTAGAACATATGGCTTCCGGTGTAGCTGGGGATGGAGTTGGTTGGTTTAGTTCAGCGAGCAAATCACCAGCTTGATTAAAACGAGCTAATTTCAAACCAGTGCCACCAACATCAACACCGATCAATTGAGCTTGATTCTGCCTGATTCCAATCATCAGCTCCTCCAAAAAGCTTTAGTAGTGAAAGAACAAAATTGCACTTAGAAGCGGAAAAATAATTGAACCTGGCTTTGCCACCGGCCCTGTTGGTCGAAGGACCCCTGTAAACCTAAGTTGTCGGTGGCTTGGAAGCGCAAGGTGGCCTCTGGGGGAATGTCGCTACGATTTGGCGCTGCCAATACAGATAAATTAATTCGATCCGTAATATCCAAACCCACCTCTGAACCGAGCACTAATTTGGATGGAACCCTTCGATTACTGTTGGTGGAGCTAGTGGAATTAGCTACGTATGGATCAAGGAAAGCTGGGTATAAAGCCACGTTGAGCCTTTGACCCAGCAGTTCAGAAAAACCACCTACAACAGGTGTGAGCAGGGTTTGCCCTAATACCGTTACCAATGCAGTGCCCGCATCCCCCCCGGCCAAACCAGCCAAGGAATTACCACCCAAAAGGGCGATCAAACGCTCCCGCGGCAGTGGGGGGAAACTACGCAATTCAAGGTTGTCGCCGATGCGATCCGCTGGGCCTTGAACCTTCACAAGCACTTTTACTAAGTTAAGGCGATCAAGATTTGAATAGCTGCCCTGTAATTGATCACCGCTCTGGGGGCCTGCCCGCTCACCACTACGCACCTGATCAGAGACCCTTGTTGTTAGGGCTAAATCGAGGTAGGGAATAAGCCCAAGGGATGGGGTGAAAACCGCCACGTTTGGGCTGTTGTTATCAAGGCGCAAACTGCTTGTAAACACATTAATCCTGCCCTGCAATAATCGCACCACCCCAGAAAGTTGAATATCTGGTCCCAAGATTCCATTTAAACTAACTAAACCAGCCAAACTAAAATCTGCAACCGGCGGAGCTGTTATGCGTAGATCAGGCCCAAGAGTTAAGCGTAAATCTTTTAACTTCAAGATCCCAAATGCAGGTATAGCTTGGCGCAGTGCCACCCCAGAACTTGATTCAACAGTTGGGCCTAGCAACACCAGCGGTTGCTGAAATTGCCATTTAATTTCTGGCAACCTCTGCTCTAGCGATATTTTTTTTCCATTCGCTCCAGCCAACTGGGTTGCTCCCAGTTGCAGTCGACCATTGCTCAGAGCGAGCTCACCTCCAAGTTCTGGCTTAAGTAAAGTGCCGGTAAGTAATAGTTCTCCATCGCTACGCAGCCTGAGATTTTGCTGCTGAATAGGAACATTATTAAAGCCAATTTTAACGCCTTTAGGGTCACTTTGATCGGAGATATTAATTAAAGGCAAACTACCTTTTGCTTCGATATTTCCGCTGCCAACAGAGGCGCTAAACTCTTCAATAACCAGCCGTTTAAAATCAAAAAACAGGGCCGCTTGAAGCTTATTTAATGTTTGGCCCGCCACCTTAATTTCCGCTTCGCGAAGGCGGATAAAACCGTTGGCAATAGGTTTTTGACGGCTACCACGCACCAATAACTGAAGATCTGCTGAACCCTCACGCCATTCCATGGTGCTTTTAAGTAGGGCCGCAAGGAATATCAAACCGTCGTTTCTACTTGAAAGTCGGAGTTCCATTCCCTCCTGCGTTGGGTTTAGGGGTAGCCGACCGCTAAGGTCGATACTGCTGCTGGCGCCCCCGCCCCTGAGGGCAAGATCCAAATCCAAATGCTTATTTTTTAATTCAATTCGGCCCCGCTCAAGCCGCAGCGCTTGGTTGCGCAACATGCCTTGCTCAAGTGCAAGTTCCACCTGGACACCTTGATCAGCCTTGCCACTGCTCCATTTCCCCCTTCCGCTAAGGGCACCGCGCAAACCAGATGGCACTGGCGTAAGCAGGGCGATCAAGCCAATGGGCAAGCCGCTGAAACTGAAATCACCACTCCTCTGGCCCTGAATAGAAAACACAAAGGGTTGCAATTGCAGCGGCTTATCAAAGTTCTCAGCCTTGAGCCAGATCTGCCCCCGGGCAGCAGCAGAAAAATTTAATTGCCTGGTGTTGGCTCCCCTCAAACTGATATCGGCATCAATTAGGCCCCGCAGTGCCTCCGGGGAAGTGCGGCCATTACCTGAATCAACGCTGCGCGCAGCAGCAACTTGAGCTTCAGCCTGGCGCAACAACAGCAATTGGTCATCCAGGTTTGCCCCTAGGGTTGCAATATCAAGGCCAAGCAGATCTACAGCCTTGCCTTGATCAAAATTATTTAGCGGTTGGCTAAAGCTTTGCCAGAGGTTCCAAATAGCCTTTGGCTGTAGGCGACGCCCCCGCGCCTGTAGATCTAATTGACCGGCAATTGAACCTTTTGCAATCAGGCTTACTTCGGCACCATCACCTGGATCCAAGTTTGCCTTGATGGCATAGCCAGGGCTGCGTAATTTACCGCTGAAAACAATTGATTTTCCGCGCCATAGTGCGATAGCTGGCCGTTGCCAAATAGCGGAACCCGCCAAGGAAAAAGGCGCACTCTTCAGATTGCCACTGCCCGTAAGGAAGCCGCCAAATAACAACGGCTTGCGCCCCCGTAGTTGCAACCTCAGGGGTTCTAAAGGCCATTGTTGCGCCCACCAGCGGTAACCAGCGGCGGCGCTAACCAGCCGCAATTCACCTGTGCCTTGTTGCCAGCTGAGATTTTGCAGTGCCCCAGCCCGCCAGTTGCCATTGATCAATCCAGATCCTGAACGCAACCAAAAATTGTTTTGTTGCCATTTTCCGCTCCATTCACCTGGCAGCTGTAGGGGCCCATAGGCGGGATTTTGCAGCAATAACGTGCCCTGCAAAACTGGTTTTTGCAGGCTGCCGCTCAGCTCGGCAGTGGCATTTAAAACGCCAGCAAACTGTTGATTTGAGCTTAATTTTTGCAAATTAAAGCGATCTAGCGAAATGAGCCCAGCCACTGCACCTTTGGCTAGGGGCATACCTTTTTTGGGTTGCCAATAGCCATTGATTCGGAATGGTCCATTCGCCAACACCTCTAATCTTCCTGCCCGCCAGCTGTAGCTGCCCCGCAAAGGATCCTTAAGGCGGGGCATGGCAAAAGCAAAGTTTCCGCCAAGGTTTTTCAAACTTCCATAGCCAAAGCCTCTACCACTTGCCTTGAGATTGCCCCTAAAAGTGCTTGCCCAAGTGATGCTCGGGCTTGAAAGCCACCATCTACCAGCATCTAAACCTCCACGGCCACTTAAAAGCGAGTATCCAGCTGGCTTGGTTGGGGCCACAGCGGAAAACTCTTGCAGCCGCCATTTGCTTCCAGATCCCTCCAAAGCAGCAAACAGCTTTAGCTTTGGAATTGCAGAGCTGCTCTCCAGGTGGCCCGCCAGGGCAAATCGCAATTTGCTCGGCTGATTCCAGCGCAGGTTGCCAGCGAGATCGCCGCGCCAAGCAGCCCAATGCCACTGGGCCGGGGCTAGAACCAATTCCTCTCCTTTGCAAACCAACTTCAAGTTTTTGGCCTGCAGAGGATCGCCCAATTGGAATGAAAAGCGCTCAAGCCCCAATGGACCCCAGCACTGCCAGCGGCCGTCGCGACGGTTTAACAGCAACAAGCCGCTGCTTGAACCATGCACTTTTCCCTTTGCAAAACTTGGCAAAAAGGCACCAACCGGTTTTAGGGGTAATTGCTGCAGGGCTAGTTGCAGCTGCAGGTTGCCCCCTTCGCCCCAATGATTTCTAAGTTTTAAACGAAGCGGTGCAAACGATTGTTTTTGCAAAATTGGCCTACTGCCAGGCCATAGGTGGGCATGAAGATCTAGCTTGCGGTTTGGCAAATCAAGATCTAGCTGGCCTTGGCTGGCACTCCACTGGCCGCCCCTATCAAGCGCTAGCCGCGCCGTATTGAGCAATTTAAGTTGCAATCTCAGGCGTGGTGCTTTGCCTCGCCCCAGGGGAAAAACCCAATAGGAACCACCCCTATTGCGATTCAAATGCACTTGGTATTTGCTTAAACCAATCTGCAAAACAAGTTCCCGTTGCTGCCAGCTTTTAAGCAGATCAGGTAGTAACCAAACCTGCTGGGCAGCCATGGTTGAGCTATCCAGGCCACTGGGGCCTACCCGGGTTGGTCCGAAGCCAATTCCAGCTGGGCCAATGCCCAGAAATGGCCCCAAATCAACGGGGTGGGCAAGGCCCCTTTCAAACCAAAATTCCAGTTGACGGTGCCAAGCAGCTGTTTTGCTGTCCCCAGAGAAAGGAACAACACCACAGCCGGTGATGCTGAGCAGGCCCAGCAAGCTAAATGGGCCTACGACCCGCTGGATCAATCCCCCCATGGCGGCGGTGATTTCTTCCAGGTTTGGCGCAATATAAGGTTTAACCAGATTTGATTCATGGGTATCAATGGCCGCTGATCCACTGCTACTAAAAGCAGGCACCTGGATTGGCATCGCAGCGGCTTTTCTCGGTTTAACCACAGCGATCGGCTTTTGGAAAGGTTGGGCTATCCGCTTTCGTTTAGTGGGCGTAACGAGTTTCACCTTGCTATTAGCTGTGGGTTGCGCTGCTTTTGCCATCAGCTACAGCCCAAGACTCAAGGTGGAAGGGGCCCTTTATGTGCCGGTTGTTTACGACAACGGCAGCGATTTAGTTGTTGCAGCAGCCGGCGCTGATTTCCCGAAAGAAGCGGTGCAGCCAACCCTGCAACAACTAGCCACAAACCTGCGCGGCAGTGGTCGAAGTAGTAGTGACGGCTTAGTTCATGTGAAATTGCGTAGCTTGCTAGATCAGGCTGATGGCAGCAGCAAACCAGTGGTTTTAGGGGAAGCGATTCGCGATCTACAAACCGGGTTGGTTACCCAGCCAGAGAACTGACACTGCAACCAGCCAAGGGGAACCGCTTGGACCTGGAATGAATTGATCTTATTAATTGGCTGGAAATGGCTTCCCATCGCCTGTTGCCAAGCTTGGCTGGGTTGGTTCTAAGCCTCAGCTTTAGTGGCGCCTATGCAGGGGCAAGCCCCCTACTGGAATCGGTTAAACAAAACAAGCAACTTGCCCAACAGTTGTGCGGTGAATTCCGCAAACTCAATGCAAGCGGTCAAAAGGCCCATGGACCGGTGGCTGTTCGCAGCACTGCTGCCAGCCAGGGCCTTAGCACCATCGACGCCGAAATTCTCAACACCTATGTAGTAGGAATGTATTGCCCTGAAGTGCGCTGAGTTTTGGCAGTTGAAGTAAAACAACTTGCCATCCCAATGGGGGATGGGGTTCTACTTCGCGGTGAACTTTGGCAACCAGCAGGAAGGGGTAGATGGCCAGGTCTATTAATGCGTCAGCCCTACGGCCACCGCCTTGCTTCCACCGTTGTGTATGCCCATCCCAGCTGGTATGCCCAGCAGGGCTATTTAGTTTTTGTTCAAGATGTGAGGGGTTGCGGTGAATCGGAAGGGGAGTTTTTGGGCTTTAACCAAGAGATCAGCGATGGCAGCATCAGCCTGATGGCGCTGAGGAGTCATCCCCTCTGCAATGGGCGCGTTGGCAGTTACGGCTTTAGTTATCAAGGCCTTACCCAGCTATTAGGCAACCCCGCCGATGCCATGGCTCCTGCCATGACCGGTTGGAACCAACGTTTACATCTAGCAAGTGAAGGGGGTGCCCATTTTTATGCAAACAATTTGGCTTGGGGCCTCCAACTAGCAGCAGAACAATGCAGGCGTTCAAATAAAACCGAACAATGGAATGCCATCCGCGCAAGCCTCCAAGGGGGTGATTTTCTTGTTAATGGGCTTGAACTACTACGCCAGGTAAATCCAGGAAATCCAGTGCTGGCCTGGTTTAACCGTAATCCACTATCGGCGGAATCCTGGCAGGAGCAGGCACCGGATCCAGCGGCTTTGCGATTGCCCCTATTGCTACCCCAGGGTTGGCACGACCCTTACTTAAGGGGCGGCCTTGATATTTGGAAACTCAGTAAGCAAGCTGGCGGCAACCCATTGCTGCGCATCGGACCCTGGAGCCACCTGAGCTGGGATCGCAGGGTTGGCAGTGTTGACCAAGGGCCCAACGCCTGTGGTGGGGTAGATGAATGGCAACTTGCTTTTTTTGATCAGCACCTGCGCGATCGCTTACCGCCTAAGGAAGCAGTTCCCTGCTTGGTTTTTGATTTACTCGCCAAGGTTTGGCAGCAAAGGGATCCAGCGCGACCCAGCAATCAAACCTGGGGCTTGAGCAGTGGAGGCTTGGCCGCCAGCCGCAGTGATGAGGGCGAGCTGTTAGCAAATCACCATGGCAGGGGCATTGTGTATTGGGTGCACGACCCCTGGAGAGCGGCACCTGGATGCGGTGGCCACCTAGGTGCAGATGCAGGAATCCAGGAGAGAGGTGCTATTGATGGCAGAGCTGATGTGGTTTGTTTCACGGGCGCTCCAGTTATGGAGCCCCTAGAGCTCTGGGGTGCACCGCAACTAACAGTGTTGGTGGCAGCTGATCAAACGGGCTTTGACCTTTGCGCCAGCTTGGCGGTGGTGCGCAAGCAAGGAGCGGAGGTGTTGGTTTTAAGCACAGGCATTTTGAGGCAACTGGGAGAACACTGTTTGCATTTGGCACCTAGGCAAGTGCAACTTCAACCGCTGTTGGCCACTCTGCAACCAGGGGAGCAGCTCAGATTGTGCATAGCTGCTGCCGCCTGGCCCCAGGTAAGCGTGAATCGCGGTGATGGCCATTGGGCTCCTGGGCCCGTGGGGCCAGAACATCTCAGCATTCGTTTGGAGATGCAATTAGAAGGAAGTGGTTTGGAGCTCAAAGCTATGGGGTAAGGGGGCCACGAATCCGTTTAGGCTCCGGCATAGCTATGGAAAAGAGCCGCGATGGTTGTGGAAAGCATTGATTGGATGTTTGCCGATGGCGAGCGGCTAGCCACCTGCAGCCACAACCACCCCTTTGCGGTGCTAGGCCCCCAGCCTTTAGCTGATGGCAACTGGGTAGTGCGGGCATGGCTGCCCGATGCAAACCAAGTGTGGCTCTTGCATCAGGGCCAGGAATTGGCGATGGAATGCCCCCATCACCCTTGGTTATTTGAACAAGTGCTGCCCCAAGAGCCAGGCAGCGGCTACAGGCTGAGGGTTCACAGGGCTGGCATTACCCATGAACAACATGATCCCTTTGCCTTCCGTGAGGAATGGATGGGGGAAATGGATCGCCACCTTTTCTCAGAGGGTAACCACCACCACATTTGGCGGCGGATGGGTGCTCACCCCGCGGAACAACAGGGGGTGGCAGGGGTGCAATTTTGCGTGTGGGCGCCCAGTGCCCGCAGTGTTGCCCTAATTGGCGATTGCTGTGGCTGGGACGGCAGGCACCTGCCGATGCAACAACGCCTGGGGGGCAGCTGGGAATTATTTGTGCCTGGAATTGGCGTAGGCCATCGCTACAAATATGAGGTGCGCAGCCAAAACGGCCACTGCTATGAGAAGGCTGATCCCTATGGATTTCAACATGAGGTAAGGCCTCTGCAGGCATCGCTGGTGGCAGATCTGAATAACTACGAATGGAACGACACCAGTTGGTTGCAGCAAAGGGATAGCCGTAATCCCCTCGACCAGCCCATTTCTGTTTACGAAATGCATCTGGGTAGTTGGATGCATGGTGGCGCTGATCAGCCATACATAGAAAGCAACGGTGAAGCTAGAACCCCAGTTCCAGCTGCCGATTTAAAACCTGGAGCCCGCTTACTCACCTATCCAGAATTAGCTGATCGCGTTATTCCATACGTGAAGGCAAGGGGCTTCACCCACATTGAATTAATGCCCGTTGCAGAGCATCCATTCGATGGTTCATGGGGTTATCAAGTAACGGGCTTCTATGCACCAACAAGTAGATATGGGCCCTTAGATGAATTCAAGTCTTTTGTTGATCGCTGCCATAAAGAGGGCATCGGCCTGATCCTGGATTGGGTGCCTGGACACTTCCCTAAAGATGCCCACGGCCTCGCTTTCTTTGATGGCAGCCATCTCTATGAACATGGTGATTCCCGCATCGGTGAGCATAAGGAATGGGGAACCCTAATTTTTAATTACAGTAGAAATGAGGTTAGGAATTTCCTCGTTTCAAATCTTCTATTTTGGTTTGAAGAATTTCACATTGATGGCATCCGCGTAGATGCGGTTGCATCGATGCTTTATCGCGATTACCTAAGGCCTGATGGTGAATGGTTACCCAATGAACATGGGGGCAGGGAAAATCTTGAAGCCGTTCGCTTTATGCAACAGGCAAATTCAGTGCTGTTTCACTATTTCCCTGGTGCCCTGGCGATCGCAGAGGAATCCACCACTTGGCCGTTGGTTACGATGCCAACCCATATGGGGGGCCTTGGTTTCAACCTGAAGTGGAACATGGGTTGGATGCACGACATGCTCGATTACTTCGAGCTAGATCATTGGTTCCGTCAGTTCCACCAAAACAACATAACTTTCTCAATTTGTTATCAATACACTGAAAATTTCATGCTCGCCTTAAGCCACGATGAAGTGGTACATGGCAAGAGCCACCTGCTCCATAAGATGCCGGGTAGCGATGATTTAAAATTCGCCAATGTAAGGGCATTGCTCACATTTATGTGGACCCATCCTGGCAAGAAAACAATATTTATGGGTATGGAGTTTGGTCAAAGGGGTGAATGGAATGTTTGGGGTGATCTCGAATGGGACAAGCTTCAATATCCAGCCCATCAGGGCCTATTAAACATGGTGGACGACCTTAATAGTTTCTATAAATCAGAGCCAGCATTATGGCGCAGTGATTTTGCTAACTACGGTTTTCAGTGGATAGATTGCGACGACAACAGCCACAGTGTTGTTAGCTTCATGCGCCGCGATGAGCACGGTGGTGATTGGGTGGTGGTGGTTTGTAATTTCACCCCTGAAGGCCATGGCAACTATCGCATTGGCGTTCCTGTTAACGGCTTCTATAAAGAAGCATTCAACAGTGATAGTTCACGCTACGGCGGCACTAACCAAGGTAATTTGGGCGGCAAGTTCAGCGATGGCCAAGCTATGCATGGCTACGAACAATCCCTTGATCTCTGCCTGCCACCATTAAGCGTTTTAGTGTTAAAGCTCGACCCCAGTCGCAAATTAGCTGCGGCAATCCATGAAGAGAGCGTCAAATAAGGTGGTTTGGTCGGGTAGCGTGAA
>MWMJ01000020.1:0-22144 GCA_002151525.1 Synechococcus sp. Lanier
GGGGAAAGCGCAAGGCGCCAAGTTTTTCGTTCCAAGCCCGCAGGCTGGCGGCGCGATTTAGCACTTGAACCCCCTCTAGTTCGGCTAGTTCAAGCAGGTGGGTTGCATATAAATAGGCCTCATCAACCGGTGGATCTTTGCGCATCCACACCCGCGGGAAGTGGCGAAGAGGATGCCATTCAGCGGGCCCCAGTTCAAACCATGGTTCGGTTTTGATCGGCCGCGCCTGCACCTGGGGAGCGTTGTTTGCAAAGGCAAGATCGGCGCTGCTGCAAACCCACACAGCCTGGCCAGCCCGCTCGGCGGCCTGCATCAGGGCAACGCTGCTGTCTTTTTCAGGCCTCAGGCGTTCAACCGGATCAACAACAAATAATTGACGGGCCAATTGCTTCAACTCCTATTCAAGTGAGCAGTGCATCCAGCTGGCCAGAGCGTTCTAGGGCGTGGAGATCATCACAACCGCCCACGTGCTCAGCGTTAATAAAAACTTGGGGAACGCTGCGACGGCCACCACTCTTAGCTGCCATGGCCGTGCGGGCAGCTTCATCGCCATCGATGGCATGTTCGGTGTAAACCACCTTTTTGCGATCTAACAGCTGTTTCGCCCTGATGCAAAAGGGGCAAGACCTCCAGGTGTAGATCTCAACGCTGGCTGCCATTGCATCGCATTTGCTGTTCAGCTCAAATCTATAGGGGCCACCATTGAGTACGGTCGATCTAGAAATTTTTCACCCAGGTGCTCGACCTAACTGATTTCAAACGCGATTTATCTGAGCTCACCGATCGCCTGGGCCATGTCCAGGACTGCCTTTGACGTTGCTGGTTTAAAAGCGCGCCAGCGGGATTTGGAGCAGCTGGCTGCCCAGGCTGATTTTTGGAACGATCAGCAAAATGCCCGCAAGCAAATGCGGCAATTGGATGATGTGAAGGCCCAGTTGCAGCAACTGCAGCAATGGCGCAATTGCTGCAACGATGCCGCTGCCACCCTGGAGCTCTACGACCTTGAGCCTGATGCAGCAATGCTTGAGGAGGCCAATGCTGGCTTGCAGAGCCTCAAGCAAGCCCTGGATCGTTGGGAGCTTGAACGGCTGCTTAGCGGCACCTACGACCAGGAGGGTGCTGTGATTTCAATCAATGCCGGCGCTGGCGGCACCGACGCCCAGGATTGGGCCTTGATGTTGATGCGCATGTACACCCGCTGGGGTGAAGCCCATGGCATGAAGGTGAGTGTTGATGAGATTTCAGAGGGGGAGGAAGCGGGAATTAAAAGCTGCACAATTGAAATTGATGGTCGCTACGCCTATGGCTATCTGCGCAATGAAAAAGGTACCCATCGCCTAGTGCGCATATCGCCTTTTAATGCAAACGACAAACGCCAAACCAGTTTTGCTGGTGTGGAGGTGATGCCCAAGTTGGACCACGAGGTGGAATTAGATATTCCTGATAAGGATTTGGAGATCACCACCTCACGATCCGGTGGGGCCGGCGGTCAAAATGTGAACAAGGTGGAAACAGCTGTGCGCATTTTGCATGTGCCCACGGGCCTGGCGGTGCGCTGCACCCAAGAGCGCTCCCAGCTGCAAAACAAAGAAAAGGCCATGGCTTTGCTCAAGGCAAAGTTGATGGTGATCGCCCAAGAGCAACGGGCAGCGCAAATTGCCGATATCCGCGGCGACATTGTTGAAGCGGCCTGGGGCAATCAGATACGTAATTACGTATTTCATCCCTATCAAATGGTGAAAGATTTGCGTACGGCGGAGGAAACCACCGATGTGCAAGGGGTGATGAATGGCGATCTCGACCCCTTCATCCAGTCGCTTTTGCGCCAAGGTGTGGAAACAGTTGCTGAGGAAAACCCATGAGTGAATCCCCCCCCAGTTTTGTGAAGTTGGCGATGCGCAATATGGTGCGTAAGGGGCGGCAAAGCTTGTTTCACTTCGGCCTCACGGCAGTTGGTTTAACTGGTTTTTTGCTTTTGCTCGCCTGGTTTGCTCGTCCTGCAGTGCCGGGGTGATGGCAGTTCCAGAGCTGGATTTGGCCTATGGCGCCCCTGATTTGCCATTGGCCGATCCCCTAAGCGAAAACGCATGGCGGCTGCTGTTGGGTCAATGGCTTGGCCACCTACAGGGGGAATTGCCGGGCCAACTCCAGTCCAGTGCCTACAGCATGGGCTTGCAGCTCTGCGCTGATCAGGAAATTGCTGCTTTGAATGGCAGTTGGCGCCATAAACCAGAGCCCACAGATGTGTTGGCGTTCCCAACGGGGGCGCAATTGCCGTTGCCAGGGGTGCCGCTAGAGCTTGGTGACATTGTTATTTCGCTTGAAACCGCCAGCCGCCAGGCCCTTAGCCACGGCCATGGCCTCAGCCATGAACTTTGTTTCCTGGCAAGCCATGGCTTGTTGCATCTATTGGGTTGGGACCACCCAGATGAGGAGCAACTAGCGGCAATGCTGTTGCGTCAGGAGCAATTGATCGAGCTTTTCCCAGCTCAAATCGGCGGTAACGTGGCTAAATAATGGCTCAACCTTTGACCTCAGAGTTAGAAGCCACAGACCCAAACCCCATCGATTTGTCGGCTAACCGCCGCATGCGTCGATTAAGGGTTGGGGCTTGGCAGGTGGCCCGCGATCTGCCGGCTAGCTTTCGCTATGCCGCCCAGGGTTTGGGATATTCGCTGCTCACCCAGCGCAATTTCCGCATCCATGTGGTTACGGCTGTTTTCGTTTTTGGCCTAGCGCTGTGGCTCCAGCTTTCCCTAGATCGCCTTGCGGTGCTTGTGCTTACCGTAACTGCGGTTTTGGTGCTGGAGTTGCTTAATACCGCCATGGAGGCAGTGGTGGATTTAGCCGTTGGCCGCCGTTATCACCCCTTGGCCCGGATTGCAAAAGACTGCGCAGCGGCTGCTGTGTTGGTGGCAGCCATCGCTTCTTTATTAATTGCCGTGCTTTTACTGTTGCCACCACTAATAACCAGGATTGGCTTCTGATGTTGCTGGTGATCGACAACTACGACAGTTTCACCTTTAATTTGGTGCAATATTTAGGTGAATTAGCCGTTCAATATCCGATTGCAGCATCGGTGCGAGTGGAACGCAATGATTCCTTGGATTTAGCTCAGATTGAAGCTTTAAATCCAGCGGCGATTTTGATTTCACCTGGCCCCGGAACCCCAGCCCAATCGGGGATATGCCCCCAGGTGATCGAAAAGTTGGGGTCAAGAATTCCGCTTTTAGGTGTATGCCTGGGGCACCAGGCCATCGCCCAGGTATTTGGTGGCCGAGTGGTGCGGGCTCCGCAATTGATGCATGGCAAAACTTCAGCAGTGCGCCATGGCGGCCAAGGGGTATTTGCCGGCTTGCCAAATCCACTCACCGCTACGCGCTATCACTCCTTAATTGCCGAGCGCGAGAGCTTGCCTGCTTGTTTAGAGGTAACAGCTTGGCTTGAGGCAGACGGCATGGTGATGGGCTTGCGCCACCGCAGCTATCCACTTTTGCAAGGGGTGCAATTTCACCCTGAAAGCGTGCTCACAGAGGCTGGCCATCAACTTTTGGCCAATTTTCTATCCAGCGCCTCTGCCTGAACCAATTGTTTGAACACTGCTAAGTTCCAGTTCAAATTGTTTATCGCCATGTTTCGCCCAGTGCTCGGTGCTTTATTTGGTGCCGCCGCCCTTGGCCTGGCGTTACCTGCGGGTGGTGCAGGCGGTGGTGTAACTATCACCAGCTATGGCCACAGCGCCCTTTTAATTCAAGGGGGTGGCAGTTCTGTGCTGCTGAATCCCTATCAGTCGGTGGGCTGTGCTGCGGGGCTAGCAATGCCGGCGGTATCAGCGAATGTAACTTTGGCTAGCAGCCTTTTGCGGGATGAGGGGGCAAAAGTTGGAAGTGGTCGTTTTCTAGCAACACCCGGTTCCTACAAAGTTGCTGGCATTCGTTTTGAGGGTTTTGCTGCTCCCCATGATCGGGTGGGTGGCCGTCGTTTTGGTAATGGTGTGATTTGGCGTTGGCGCCAGGGGGGCCTGGAATTTGCCCACCTTGGCGGTACGGCAGCAACGCTTAAACCAGAAGACAAAGTGCTGTTGGGTCGCCCTGATGTGTTGATTATTGGCATCGGCGGTGGAGCCAAGGTTTATACCGGTGCAGAAGCGGCGGCGGTGGTGCGTGAACTAAATCCCAGAAGGGTTATTCCAGTGCAATATGTGCGCAGCTCTAAAGCACCCCTAAATTGCGATCAAGGCGACAGCAAACCTTTCCTGGAAGCCTTAATGGGCGTGGCTGTTAATAAGCCCGGTGGTGTGCTCACCCTCACACCACCCCTTGGCGATACAACCAAAATTGAGCTGATGCCCTGAAAATAATTGCCCTTCGCAAATGGGGTGATGGCAAGGCTGTTCTGGGAGCAGCGCAGGGCAGTTGGTTGTTGCCTTGCCCTACAACTTGGCCTGTTGGCAATATTTATGGGTTTAGGTGGTGGATCCTTGCAGCCCTTCAATGGCAGCAAAGGCATGCCAGAAAAATTGCATTTGCTCCCGGGTGCCAATACTTACCCTTAGGGAACCATCAATCAAGGCTTTCCCCGCCATGCTGCGGCAGAGAATACGCCGCTGCCTAAGGCCCCTATCCATCGCTTCCACGCCCACTTTTGGCCAGATCAGCAGATAGTTGCCACCGCCGGCATGGTGCCTAACTGCTGCTGCAGTTAGCTGCTGCACAAGCCAGGCCTTTGCCAAAAGCACCTCAGCCACATAGGCGTTTGTGTAGGCCTGATCGGCTAGGGCAGCAAAAGCGGCGGTAACGGCAAAGCTATTGATGTCGTAAGGGCCAGTAACTCGATTAACACGATCAATTACCGCGGCTGCAGCAATGGCAAAGCCCATGCGCAACCCAGCGATACCAGCGGTTTTAGATAGGGAACGCAACACCACCAAATTTGGGTAGTGCTCAAAGGGATTATTTCCCTGAGCTTTTTCCAACAGCAAAGGCACCACGCTGTTGCCGTTGAAGGCTTCATAGAGTTCATCCACCACCACAAGGCAGTTGGGTGCTTCAGCGGCTAGGGCAAGGATGGTTTCAGCTGATAAGCAAGTGCCGGTGGGATTGTTGGGATTGCATAGAAAAAATAAGCGTGGATTCTTGCCCGCAAGAGCAGATTTAATTTGATGTAGTGGAAAACTAAAATCAGCTGCTTCATAGGGGATAGCTTCAATCTCCATACCCTGCATTTCAGCGCAGGGTTTGTAGTAGCCAAAGCTTGGATTTGTGGTGAGCATGCAGTCGCCCCTTTGGCCGTAGGCCTGGCAAAGGGCATGGAGGGCAGCATCAACACCATTAAATAAACCGATTTGGTTCACGGCTAAGCCGCCAAGGGAGTTGGCAAATGCTTCTTTTAAGCCGTTGTATTCCGGATAAATGGCGTAGTGATCGGCGGGGATTGCTCTGATCGCCTCCACCACCTTCGGGCTTGGCCCCAGGGTGTTTTCATTGAAATCAAGCCGCAATAGCCCGCGCCTTCCTTCGAGTGGTGCGCTGTAGCTCTGCAGGTTTTCCACCTCCGGACGGGCCGCTGGTGGCTTGGGCGCCTTGGCCAAAACGAACTTATCCTCACTTTTAACAAGCTAAGCCATTGAGCATATGAATCAGCACAACATATACGTAAATGATTGCAATAATAAAATGCGTTTAGCCCTGGGCAAAAGTGGTAAAAGAATGTTGTTTATTGTTGGTTTAAATCCCAGCACCGCCACTGATGCAAAGGCAGATCCCACGATTAAGAGGGTTGAAAAGGTTGCAAATAATGCTGGGTTTGACGGATATTTGATGTTAAATCTTTGCTCAATACGCTCAACTCAGATTGATGATTTGCCCCATAGATTTCAAGCTAAAACATTCAACTCTAATCTGGAATTAATTGTAAGTTTTTTAATCTCTAGCCCATCTCCAGTGGTGTGGTTGGCCTGGGGGGAAGGAATTTTAGCAAGGCAATTTTTTGGATTAACATTGATTGAAATGCTGCAAAGGGTTGCTGGAGAACAAGTTGGTTGGTTGCATTTTGGACCCCTCACAAAAGCCGGCCATCCAAGGCATCCATCGCGTTTAAAATATCAATGGGAATTTTCTACTTTTGATATAAAAGGCTACATTCGCTCCAGGGTTTGGATGCCAAGTAGTTGTAGGCCTAGCTCTAGGGTATTGGCGCAGAGATTGCAAAGTGCCAGCCGTGAACTTTTGGCGGGCTCCTCTGCTTTTAACACAGGAACCTGATCATAAAAACGGTTAAAATTTTGGCTTAATTCAAAAAGATAATTGCATAAACGATTTGGTAGTAATTCGGTTTCAACGTTGCTTATTATCACATCAAATTCTAATAATTGCCTGGCTAATGCCCACTCTTGTGGCTCTTTAAATATTAATTTATCCGGCGTTGCGCCATCGAGGCTTCCCCCTTTGCGGGCGATCCCTTTGATTCGCACTGCAGCATATAGTAGATAGGGAGCGGTATTTCCATTAAGGGCTAACATGCGTTCAAAACTAAATTGATAATTGGTGATTCTGTTTGTACTTAAGTCGGCATATTTAACTGCTGCTATGCCCACGGTTGTGGCTACATGTTGAATAAAATCTTCTGATTCATGGCGGCCTTCTTCGTTTAATCGGCTGCGTAGGTTTGTGTTGCAATGTTCAATTGCCTCTTCTAATAAATCTTTTAGGCGGATGGTATCACCAGATCTAGTTTTTAGTTTTTTGCCATCAACACCCTGCACTAAGCCAAAAGGTACGTGTTCAACTATTGCCTCAGCAGGAATCCAGCCAGCCCTTTTTGCCACCTGAAAAACGGCGCTAAAGTGATTTGCTTGCCCCGCATCTGTAACATAAATAACCCGTTTTGCGGCATCACCATCAGCCCCTAATCTATAACGAATTGCTGCTAGATCAGTGGTGGCGTAGTTAAAACCACCGTCGCTTTTTTGCACGATTAATGGCAGTGGTTTACCCTCTTTACCCAGCATCCCCTCTAGAAATACACAGCGGGCGCCATCATCGGTTACGAGCAGGCCTTGGCTATTTAAATCATCTACAACATCCTGTAATTTAGGGTTGTAAAATGATTCACCGCGCTCTTGCAAGTTAATATCTAAAATATCATATATTTTCTGGAACTCTTTGCGTGATTGCTCGCATAGCAAACCCCATGCCTTTAGGGATACTGGATCACCAGCTTGTAATTTAACAACCTCCTCCCTCGAGATTGTTTGAAATTCAGAATCATTATCAAACCGTTGTTTCGCCTCCCGATAAAATGTAACTAGATCACCCAAATCAATAGCATCAGCAGTGGTGAGGGCCTCTGGGGCAACCTGCTTCAGTTGGCTGATTAACATGCCGAATTGTGTGCCCCAATCCCCCACATGATTTAACCTTAATACCCGATAGCCGCGAAATTCCAGCACCCGCGCTATGCAATCACCAATGATCGTGGAACGCAAATGACCAACATGCATTTCCTTGGCGATATTGGGGCTTGAAAAATCAACAATAATTGTTGCCGAATTATTTATATCGTTTATAACTTTTTCAACTCCAAGGCGTGGATCTTCCAGGCGTCTATGGAGCTCAGCTGCCAATACTTCAGCTTTAAGTGTGAGATTTAAAAAACCAGGTCCTGCTATTTGAACTGGTTCGCAGAGCTGCGTAAAAGTGTCATCAAGCTGTAATTGAGCGGCGATGGCCTCGGCGATTAAGCGCGGTGGTTTGCCTAAACGCTTGGCTAGGCCCAGGGCGCCATTGGCTTGAAAATCACCAAATTCCGGTTTGCTGGCGGGACCAAGGGCTGGATCAAGTTCTTCTCCATCGGCAGCAGCTTGGGGAAATGCCCGTGCAATTGCAGCCTTGAGTTGTTGCTGAAGGCTATGGGCAATTTGCAGCATTGGCACTAAAACGCATGCTTATGTCTAGCCAGGGGCTGCGGGTGATGGCAGCACTGGTGGAGATCAGATCAATACCTGTGTTGGCATAGGCCTGCAAATGGTTTGGGTTTACTCCGCTTGCCTCAAGCCATATAGGCACTCCCCTGGCTGCAGCCAGGGCCCTTAGTTGCGGCACCAATTGCTGCAGCTCATCAAGCTTGAATTCATCTAGTAACACTGCATCGGCGCCAGCTTGCACAGCAGCGTTTGCTTCCGTGGCTGTTTCAGCTTCCACAATCACCCTGGCGGGCCATGGCGCTGAGTTTCTAACGGCCGCCACCGCTTGGTTTACGCCGCCACCCCAAGCGAGATGATTTTCTTTAAGCATGGCGGCATCATCAAGGCCAAGCCTGTGGTTGGTGCCACCACCACATCGCACTGCATATTTCTCAAACACCCTCAAACCTGGGGTGGTTTTACGGGTATCGGCAAGGCGCACACCTGTGCCAACTAGTTGCTCCACCAATGCAGCTGTGGCGGTGGCAATGCCGGAAAGGTGCATCGCCAGGTTTAGGGCAGTGCGTTCTGCCCCCACCAAGGCGCTGGCCTTGCCCCCGAGGGCAATCAAACATTGGCCAGCAGCAATCTTTTCTCCATCACTTACCAGCAATTCCACCTTCGCCTGTGGATCAAGCATTTGAAATAGCGTTTTGGCTAACTGGCCGCCGCAAAACACACCTGCCTGTTTGGCAAGCCAGCGGGCCTCACCGTTGCTACAAGCCAAGGCCGCAGCTGTGAGATCACCACGGCCCAGATCTTCATTTAGCCATTGCTGCAGCTGCTGCTGCAAGGCAGGGGTGAGGGCGAGGTGAGCCAAAGGATTAAGGCGAAGTTTGTTTGATCTGGTTGCGATTTCGGCGGCACTTTTCCGAGCAATACAACACGTTTTCCCATACATGTTCCCATTTTTTGCGCCATTGAAAACTCAGGCCGCAAACCTTGCAGATCTTGGTGGGTCTATTGAGGTGGTGCGGCATGGTGAAGTTGAACCAGCATTAATGGAGCCAGGCTTCAATGCTAATAACAAAAAGCAATGAAATTGCACCCAGTTGGAAATAGCGATCGTATGTATCTAGTCGTTTAACTATTTTTTCTCTTAATTCAGCGGGTGCGCGTTCAAATACATTTGAACTCCAGGCAAATAATATGAATAAGCTAACGCATATCAAATAGCTAACGGCATAGAGGCGATCCAGATAGGTTAAGTATGGGCTTGGCGGTAAGTTTGTCACATAGCCCTGCTGAAGGAATACAAGGGTTAGTACGGCGGTTGAGGGAATAGCAATCCTGATGTCTCCCAGGGAACTCTCCAGGTAAGGTGAGATTAAAACAATTAGCAAGATTATGATTAAAGGAAGCAGCAATGCAATGAATGCTGGCCAAAAACTGGAGCTGTATTTAAGATTTATATTTAATTGACTTGCTTTAATAGTTCGCTTCAAACCGTAATCTGTTCGATAGGTGCGCAGTTCGGGGTTGATTTGAGCCGATTGCAATTGGTAGCCATCAAGGTTGGCGTATTCGCCAATTATTCCCTGTTGATTTCTTGCGGGTAATAGTAGGATTTGGCGTTGCATTAACCCTGCGTGAATCGGGTTGATGGCTAGGGTGATGGGCAGATTTAAATTATTAAATGGATAGCGGCCAAGATTTAATTGATGGATATTAAATTGCATGGAAAAGTTAAAACTTTGATACCACTTATCGCCCCTTTGCATTGCTTGGGCGTTGTCTGCTTCCAGCCTGCCTTCCCATTCTGTTACCTGGTTGGCAAAATCGATAAGTTGGATTGGTTGTAATGACTGTTTTTCAAGTTCTTTTTGCAAATCTTCTGGCCATTCAAGCCAAAATCGACCATCAGCACTAAAGGTTTTATCTTTTAATGAAAGATCATAGATATTCTCCAGATGTATGCCCCCATGGATCAGGGTGGCCTGCATTTCGTTTACGGAATTTGGCTGTAATTGTTTAATTATTGGTAATTCACTGCCCTGGGCTGCCCATGGCATTGGCAAAACTTTACCCATGGGATTTTGCTCCATGGGTAAACGAGTTAATGAGATCAAGCTGGTAATAGGCACCAATAACAGAAGCGCCAGCAGCAGTCCACCAAGAATTAGGGCGCCCCTAGGAAATCTGCGCTTAATAGTTGGCATCGTTGCAGGTACCCTTCAGCAAATCCAGTATTGCAATGAACAGCCAGCTTCCTATGCAAAGGGTAGCGATCACCTGGGTGAACCACTGCGGTGCTGCATTGGTGAAAGTGGTGCCCTTTTCTACATTTGATAGCGCCGTTCAAATCGGTGTGGGTTTTTCTCCGGTGGCAGATGCTTTCTGCGCCGATGGTTCAGTTGATGCAAGCCATAGCCTCGCCCGCCCCGACGATGATTTACGCCTAAGAGCAGATCCAAAGGGGCTTGCATGGCTTGAACCATCAACTGGTTGGGCTTGGGTGCCTGGCCAGCGTTGGCAGCGATCAGGTGAACCCTATGCCGCTGATCAACGTAATTTTTGTGCTCAGCAGCAACAGCTGTTGCATTCGGCACATATCACTTTGATGGCCGGGTTTGAACTTGAGTGGTTAGTGGCAGAGCGTTCTGAAGATGGCTCCTTTCTGCCAGCGGTGCTGGGTGGTCCCTACGGGGCGGATCGCTTAATCGAAGGTTTGGATTATGCAACGGCAATACTGAATGCTTTTGATGCTGCAGGTTTGCCCTGGTTGCAATTTCATCCTGAATATGGCTCTGGCCAATTTGAACTTTCTTTTTCCCACACAACTGCTGTTGAAGCAGCGGATCGATTGGTGCATGCCAAATTGCTAATTCAAAGGGTAAGTAACCGTTTTGGTTTGCGCTGTAGTTTCAGCCCTAAACCTTTGCTTGGGCAGGTGGGAAATGGCGGCCATCTACACCTGAGTTTGCAACAAGCTGATACCCACTGGCTGCAGGGTGGAGCGGGCACAGGCGGACTCCAACCCCAAGGCGAGGCATTTATTGCTGCCCTGCTAAACCATCTGCCGGCACTATTGGCATTGGCTTGCCCCCTGGCGGTTTCCTACTTGCGCCTGGCACCAAGTTCCTGGTCTGCCCCTTTTCAAGTGTGGGGAGTGGAAAATCGAGAGGCTGCCCTCAGGCTTATACCCACCGCTGCCGATGGAGTTAGCGCCCATTTAGAGTTAAAAGTGGTTGATCTTGCGGCGAACCCATATCTATTAATTGGTGCTGTTCAAGCGGTGGCTTGGCAGGCAATTCAGCAGCCAGCCAAACCGTTGCCTGCACCAGTGGTGGGAGATCCAGCCCTATTGCCCGATGGGCTGGCTAAAAGATTACCCATAAATCTCACTGAGGCATCCGCTGCTTTTGCCGCAAGTGAATTGCTAAAAGAATCGATGGGTTTGCTTTTGCATAGTTCACTTGTTGATAGCCAAAAGGCAGAAATCAAACGCTGCGCTGGCTTGTGTGATGAGCAGCTGGTGGTAAGCAGCCGTTGGTGGCCAGTTGTTGGAGCAATATAAAATGCAAAATTTATCGGATATGCATAGATTGGCGTAAACCAAACTGATTTTGATGCAGCGCACACCCTTCCCCAGCCCTTTGGCTGGCATGGCAGCAGGCACAGTTATTAGTTTTTGCGCCTTATCAGCTTTTGTTCCCCAAACTTTTTCAAGCAAAATTAAGTTAAACCTTACCCTCTTTAGTTTATTGCTTGGTGGTGCTGCTGGATTGATTATTCCTGCAGCAAAAAGACGCAATAATGCCATGGTGTTAGCTGCACAGCCCGGCTGGAGCGGCTGGCGCAATTTTGTTGTGAGCAGGCGGGAAAAAGAAAGCGAGGAAATTACTTCTTTTTACCTTCAGCCAGTAGATCCTGGCCCCCTACCAAGTTATCGCCCGGGTCAATTCCTAACCATCGAGTTAGTTATTCCTGGTGAATTAAAGCCAGTGGTACGCACCTATTCCCTATCGGATTTTCCCGATCCTAAGCAAGCTATTGATCACTATAGGCTTTCAATTAAGAGGGAACCGGCGCCTCGGGGTAAGGATGTGCCTGCAGGACTTGCCTCTAATTTCTTACATGATCACGTGCAGGTTGGCAATAATTTGCGAGTGCGGGTGCCGGCCGGGAATTTTGTATTAGATACTGAGGCCAACACGCCGATCGTGTTGATTAGCAATGGTGTTGGCATTACCCCCATGATTGCCATGGCCAAAGCGGCTGGGCAGCGGCAAGTGTGGTTTGTGCATGGCTGCCGCAATGGCGAATTTCATGCTTTCCGATCTGAAGTTAATTTATTAGCAGCTCAACATCCAAATATAAATGTGCATTATGCCTACAGCAAGCCCTCAATGGCCGATCAGGGTTGTTATCACAGTGAAGGGCGGCTTGATGGCGCTTTGCTGCAAAGATTGGTAAATGTGCCTGCGGATTATTTTATATGTGGTTCGCCACCATTTATGGAGAGCTTAATTGCAGAATTAAGTGAATTTGGCATCAATGAAGCTTCCATTCATTTTGAAAGCTTTAATAAAGCTCTGCCAACTGTAAAAGCAGTAGAAGCAAACTCCGATGCTGCTTTCCCCGGAGCAATGGTGGAATTTAGTGATTCCAGTAAAACTTCCACTTGGAACGGTAAAGACCCTGAACTCAGCCTGCTGAGCCTTGCTGAAGCGGAGGGTTTGATGCCCCCCTGCGCCTGTAGGGCCGGGGTATGCGGCACCTGCGCCACCAAGCTGCTTGCGGGCAAGGTGAATTACATAAATGAACCATCGGCAGCTCTGGAGCCTGGCGAGGTGTTGATTTGCATCGCCCGCCCTGCTAGTGAGCAGGTTAAATTAAAGCTTTAAAACCAATCTCTGCACTTGACCGAATGCTTTCAGGCAACAATCCTGAATAAGTGCTGCTTTTAAATTGTGGAAACCATCGATTGGCTTTGGATTTTGCATCCATTTCTTGCGGTGGTTTTGATTTATCCCTTAATTGGTGTTGTGTTGAGGCTTGGTGTGCAAACCCGCCAGCGGCGCCTGGGAACTGCCCGCCTGCCGGCCACCACGGGCAGTGATCACAACGATTTAGGCCAATGGTTGGCACTAGGTGTTGTTCTAATTTCACTTGTTGCCCTCACAGTAGTGATTGCAACGGATAAACCCCTTAATCAATTTGTTGGTGGCCCTGCACGGCTTGTAGAGCTGCTGCTGGTTCTTGTTGGCACAGTGGTTTGTTTACTTGCCCTCTGGCGATCTAGCAGCCAAGCGATGCGTTTTAGTTTTGCTTTTATCACCTGGGCGGGGGTTATTGGTTTAGGTGCTCAGCCTGAGGTTTTCCGTTTGGGTGATAATCCATTTAAACCCGAGTTCTGGCAATCCCACTATTGGGCGGGGGTGGCAGTGGTGGGTTTGATGTTGTTTTCCCTAGGGGCAAAAAATGAAATTCTTCGCCAATTGCGATGGCGCAGAATCCATGTGGCGGCCAATGTGTTGGCGGCTTTATTATTTGTTATTCAAGGTATTACAGGAACCCGTGATCTTTTGGAAATACCTCTGCATTGGCAAAAACCCGCCCTTGCTAACTGCGACTGGTTAACCCATAAATGTGTTGCGCCAGCAGTTTTAATTAAATGAAATCTGGCTTTGCAATGCTTGCAATCTTCATAATTTTACGGGGAAGCGATAGTACAATTTTAAAAGCTCTGCAGCGGGCTGGCTCAATCACCCATAGTTACGGTGGGGGAGAGGTAATTAGTTTTTGCAATGTTTTCTTTTTCTCTAGCCTGATTTGCGGGCTGGCCATGGTGCTATACGACAAAAATGCTCTTGTGATGAGCTTGCCACGCTTGCAAAAGAATGATCGTTTGTTGCTTATTCTTCAAAGTTTTAGCGGTTTCTTCCTAGGGCCAGTTGCGTTTTTTTTCGCCCTTTCCCATCTCACGGTGGTGCAGCAAACTCTTTTGTTTAGCCTTACACTTCCCTGCACCGTAATACTTGCTAATCTTTTGCTAAGGGAGCAATTTCCGCGTTTTTTTGCGATTGGTATTTTTTTAATTAGTATTGGCTTACTTATGGCAAACTATGGTGAAAGTAGTTTGCCTATGGCAAAGGCAAATCAAACGGCTGGAATTTTGTGGGGATTGCTTGGTGTGATTTCTCTATCTTTCAGTGGCATTTCTAATCGCATCACCGCCCAGAGGGGTTTTGGTGTGGGGCTAACTATTGGGGTAAATAGTTTAGCTGCCGCTGTGGCGTTCGGGATAATTGCCCTCTTGAACTATGGCCCTTCCCATTTTTTTTATTTGCGGATTTGGTGGGTTTTGGGTGTGATAGGCGCCTATGCAATTACCATCAGTTTGGGGAGTGTATTCACATTGATGATGTGTTATAAAAAACTGGGGGTTGTAACCGTGAGCTTTTGGTCTTCCCTCACTATTCTTGTGGCCATTGCGGCGGCATCAATATTATTGGCTGAGCCACTGCAGTGGCAAAGTATCATTGGGGCTGTGATAATTCTTGTTGCGATATTAGCAATGCAATTTTCAACAAAACCAAGCCTTAAGGTTTAGTGTTTGATTGCTAGCTATGCTTCATATGGTAATCACTACCACTTTCCCATCCATGTTCAAATCTAGCTCCATTTTCGCTTTAGCCCTCGGCTTAGGCGGCCTGGCACCCGCTGCCCTGATTGCTGCCCCCCATGGAACTGCAATAGCGTTGCAAAAAGCTGAAGCTCCTGTTACTGGTACCGTAACAGTGGGCCATGAGGGGAATAAAACCACTTTAGTTTTTAGTAAGGATTTCAGCACTAATCCAAAGGCACCTGCCTTACAGGTTGTTTTGTTTAAGTCTTCCACCCCCTTAACAACCCTCAAGGCGCCTAGCTATCCACTTACCCCTGGTTCCTACACACAAGTGGCTCCACTAAAGAGCTATATGGGCGCGCAAACCTATACCCTGCCAGCTGGTGTTGATATAAACGCCAGCGGTTCTGTTTTGATCTGGTGTAAGCAGGCCAATGCCACCATGGCTTGGGCGCCTCTTAAATAGATTTAGAAATAGATTTGGTTTATACGTATATACCCCCCCCCTGGGGGTATATGTATTTATTTGCCTATACAAAATTTTGAAAATACACGATCGAGCACTGCTTCTGATATCTCAGCACCGGTAATTTCGCCTAAATGTGCAATAGCTTCGCGCAAATCTATTGTCCAAAAATCCCAGGGCAATTGATTATGGGCTGCAGCAAAGCAGCCATCTAATGCCTTTGCTGCAGCTTTAGTTAAATCTTGTTGGCGGCGATTTAGTGCTAGTTGAATGCCACTATTATCTAGGCAATAACCGCAGCTAAGTAGTAATTGTTTTTTAAAATTATTAATACCAATTCCTTTCTCGGCGCTGATTTCTAGGGCATTTATTGCGTTGAGTTTGTTGCAATCTGCTTTGCCTAAATCAATTTTATTGCCAACTAGCAGCAATGGGATGCCTTTAGGTATTTCAAGCTTGAGATTTTCATCTGCAGAGCTCCAGCCTGCATTTATATTAAACATTAATATAACCACATCAGCATTTGTTAGAGCCCTACGGCTGCGTTCAATACCCAGTTGTTCTACCTTATCTTCACTTGCGCGAATGCCAGCTGTATCCAGCAAGGTGATGGGAACACCCTCAATAACTAATTCAATATCTAGGAGGTCGCGGGTGGTGCCGGCTTGATCGCTAACTATCGCCCTTTCATTTCCACAGAGGCGATTAAGCAAACTGCTCTTGCCCACATTGGGTTGGCCCACAATTGCCACCCGCAGCCCCTCCCTTAGCATTTGCCCTTGGTTGGCAGCTGTTAGCAATAATTGCATTTCCTCCGCAACATTTTTTAGCTCTGCAGTAACCGTTTGCGGATTTAGGCTTGGTAGATCTTCTTCAAAGTCAACCCGCGCCTCTAATTCAGCTAATTGATCCAGAAGCCGTTGCCTGAGCGCTTCTATTTTTCCTTGCACGCCACCAGAAAGTCCCGCCATTGCTAGTTGGGCAGCGCGTTCACTGCGGGCCGTGATTAGATCAATTAGCGCTTCGGCCCGAGTGAGATCTAAGCGACCATTGAGAAAAGCCCTTTGGCTAAATTCCCCTGCCTTGGCCCGTTCGGCGCCAGCGGCTAGCACCAAATCCAGCACCCGTTGCACAACCACTACACCGCCATGACAGTGGAGTTCCACAATGGTTTCACGGGTGAAGCTGCGGGGTGCACGCATTAAAAGCAGCAGCGCTTCATCGATGCGTTCGCCACTGCTTGGTTCCACCACATGGCCATAAAGCACCCGATGGCTTTCCCATTCTTGATGGCCGGCGCAAACAAAAAGTTGCTTGCCTATCGCTTCAGCTTTGGGCCCACTAATACGCACAATTGCCACACTGCCTTCACCTGGGGCAATAGCCGTTGCCACGGCTGCAATTGTGCTGTTGCTGTTATTCATGGCGTAGCGCCAGCGACCAATAGATAATTAGAACTACGCCAACGCTTAAAAATAGTCCGCTCAGGCTGGCGCATAGAAATCGATTTCCTGGCAGCAGCACCGTTCGCACTATGCCGTAGGGAACTGTCGTTAGTAGTTGTAGGCCTAGGGCAACAAGCGCCAATACAATCCCCCAGCGGCGCCTGAGCAGCAGGGCCCAGCAAGCAATTGTTCCAATGATCAGGGCGGGTAGCCAGCCGGCAAGGGCCACAACAAAGGTTGTGATGTGCAACTGATCTGTTTTTGTTATTGCAAGTTGTATGGCAAATGCGCAGGCAATAAAGGCAAGTAAATTAAAACATAAACCCAGTAATGCTAGCCTGCGGTTATTATCTAGAGTAATTAGTTTAGCCAATTCCAGTACGGGCGATGTTGAGCACGTCAGCCATGGAGCGAATCTGGCCAATGGTTGTTTGCAATTGACTGCAACTGTTGAGTTCTATGCGTAGATCTATTCTGGCTGGCTTGCCAAATGCGGTGCGAACTCTGGCATCACTAACGTTGATGCGACTATCTGATAGTTGGGTGAGAATATCTTTTAAAATGCCAACTCTATCTAACACTTCGATTCGCAATTGGGTGGGATAGTTGCGGCGATGTTCAGAGCTATTGGGATTCCAGCGCACTGGCAGGCGCCTTTCAGCTGGTGTTTGAGCCAAATTGCTGCAGTCTTGGCGGTGAATTGTGATGCCATGGTTACCAAGGGCCACCGCCCCCATGATCACCTCACCCGGCAGGGGGCAGCAGCATCCACCTAGGCGATATTCCAAGCCTTCTAAACCAAGGATTGGAATCCCATTGGTGCTACCACTGGGAACATCTGAGTGTTCAGAAAGGCTCTTTGCTAGTTCTTCATTGCTAACTTCAGGTGCTGCTGCTTCCTCCTGCAAACGCAGCTCTTCCCGCAGACGATTGGTAACTTGATGCTGGGTAACACCACCGAAACCTAAGGCGGCTAAAAGATCATCAACATTTGCGAGATTGCAGCGCTTTGTAACACGAGCCATCGCTTCGCCATGGAGCAAGCTTTCCAGCCCATCACGGCCAAGTTCGCGTTCAAGGATTTCTTTACCCCTTAGGATATTTTGTTCGCGATGGCTGCGTTTATACCATTGGCGAATTCTTTCCCGCGCTGTTGGCGTGGCAACAAAATTCAACCAATCCAGGCTGGGGTGAGCATTTTTGCTGGTTACTATTTGAACAAAATCCCCATTTTGTAGCGGTGTTGTGAGATTGCAAAGACGATCGTTTATTCTTACGCCTTGGCAATGATTGCCAACTTCGCTGTGGATGCGATAGGCGAAATCTACGGCCGTGGAACCTTTGCGTAAACCCACCACATCTCCTTTGGGCGTAAAAACAAAAACCTCTTCATCAAATAAATCTTCTTTAATTGATTTTAAATAATCGTTATGGTCTTCACCAGCGGCCTCCTTTTGCCAATCCACCAGCTGTCGTAGCCAATTGAAACGAGCCATTTCATCGCCATCGGCGGGTGATCCACCCTCTTTGTATTTCCAATGGGCGGCGATGCCATATTCGGCTACATGGTGCATATCAGCCGTGCGGATCTGAACTTCAATTGGTCGATGCCTACCAATTACAGCCGTATGTAGCGACTGATAACCATTTGGTTTTGGTAGGCCTATGTAATCTTTAAATCGTCCAGGTATTGGTCTAAATGTATCGTGTAACACAGCTAAGGCGCGGTAGCAATTTTCTACCGAGGAGGTAACTATTCTTAAGGCGGCAACGTCGTATATCTCATGGAATGCCTTCTGCTGGCGTTGCATCTTGCTCCAGATGCCATATAGATGTTTTGGACGGCCAACCACATCGCAGCCTTTGATTCCAGCCGCATCAAGCCTGCTTTTTAATAGTTGCACAGTTGTTGCTAATCGATCCTCTCGATCGCTGCGCTTGCTGGCTACCTCCTGTTGTATTTCACGGAAGGATAGTGGCTCTAATACTTTAAAAGCCAGATCTTCTAATTCCCACTTGAAGCGTCCAATCCCTAATCGATTGGCAAGCGGTGCATAAATATCACGGGTTTCAGTTGCGATCCTTACCTGTTTATCAGGCTGTAGGGCACCTAGGGTACGCATATTGTGTAATCGATCGGCTAATTTCACTAAAACAACGCGAATATCGCTTGCCATAGCCAAAAACATTTTGCGTAGATTTTCCGCCTGTGCCTCTGTGCGATTAGTGAAATGTATACCCCCTAATTTTGTTACACCCTCTACCAACCCTCTCACTTCAGCGCCAAAACGAGCTTCGATTTCGTTTAGTGTTACTCCTGTATCTTCCACCACATCATGTAAAAAACCTGCAGCGATTACCGCAGCGCTGGCGCCGATATCCCTTAGCAGATCAGCTACGGCTACTGGATGGATAATGTATGGCTCGCCACTGGCCCTTACCTGACCGCTGTGCAGCTGGTAGGCAAAATCAAATGAAAGCGCGAGCAGTGCTTCTGGGTCGGTGGGGCAGCTATCGCCCCGCCCAGCAGGCACATTGGCAAGGCACCTCTCGAGCCATTCCGGCAAGGGAATGTTGTAGTTGCAAGGGCCGCAGGATTTTTCCGGCAGTGGTGCCGTTGCAATACTCACACCTCGATCGGCGGCTTCGAGCATCGATCCTTCAGATTGAGATCATGCTATTCAGCAAAGGCTACAAAACCCCAATATCAAAGCTTTAATCCTCAATGGAAGCCGCCGCTAATTCGATGGTGCTCCAGCTTGATCGGTTGGTGGTGGCTTATCCCCACACGGCTGAACCCACCCTGCAGGGTTTAAATCTCAGCCTGCAACGGGGCGAGCGGCTTGCTCTGGTGGGGCCCTCGGGCTGTGGCAAAAGCACCGTGGCGAGGGCTGTTTTGCAACTTTTGCCCCCTGGCAGTAGAACCGCTGGTGGTCTGCTGCTGTGCGGCCAGGATCCCCGTACCTTGGGCCCAAGGGCCCTAAATCGCTTGCGTGGTGAAGCGGTGGGTTTGGTGTTCCAAGACCCCATGACTCGCCTAAATCCTTTGTTATGCATCGGCGAACACATCTGCGATACCTTGCGGGCCCATCGGCCTGGCTGGCTAAGGGAGCAGGTGCGCCAAAGGGCAGAGCAATTGTTGGAACGGGTGGGCATCACAGTGGAGCGCTTCAATAGTTATCCCCACGAATTCAGTGGTGGCATGCGTCAACGGGTGGCGATCGCCCTTGCGATGGCCTTAAAGCCGCCACTTGTAATCGCCGACGAACCCACCACCAGCCTTGATGTGGCAGTGGCAGCACAGGTAATGGCCGAACTATGTGGCCTTTGCGAAGAACTGGGCAGTGCCCTTTTGTTGATCAGCCACGACTTAGCCATGGCCGGCACTTGGTGTGGCCAGATGGCAGTGATGGATCAAGGAAGTTTGCTGGAATTGGGTACTTCAGAGCAGGTGCTAACTAATCCAAAGCAACCCCTGAGTAAACGGCTTGTGGCCGCCGCACGGCTGCGGGAAGGCAGCGGCACCCCGCCCCTCGCTGCCACAGCTGTGCTGCTGGAGGTGCATCAATTGCGTTGTTGGCATCGCTTGGCTTCACTGCCATGGCGCCGCAAGTGGCTCAAATCAATTGACGGGGTTAATTTTCGCCTTCACGCCGCTGAAACCCTTGGGGTGGTTGGTCCTTCCGGCTGTGGCAAAAGCACCCTGTGCCGCGCCTTGGTCGGTCTAAATAGCTTGCGAGGCGGTTCCGTATTGCTGCAGGGCAGAGACCTTCAACAGCTGCGGGGAAAAGAACTGCGCCTCGCTCGCCAACGCGTGCAAATGGTTTTTCAAGATCCTTTGGCTTGCCTGAACCCAGCCATGGCGGTGCAGGATGCAATCGCTGATCCCCTCTTGATCCATGGCTTGGCTACAAAAGCTGGGGCCCGTAGCCAGGCCTTAACACTGATGGAAGCAGTGGGTTTAGCAGCTGGTTTTGCTAACAGATTGCCGCGGGAATTATCGGGCGGTCAACAACAGCGGGTGGCGATTGCTAGGGCCTTGGTTTTAAAGCCCAGCGTGTTGCTTTGTGATGAATCAGTAAGCATGTTGGATGCAGAGGTGCAGGCAGATGTTTTGCAATTACTGCGGGATTTACAGCAACAATTTGGCTTAGGAATCATTTTTGTTACCCATGATTTAGGGGTGGCAAGTGGTTTCTGCCACCGCCTAATTGTTTTAAACCAAGGCAAGATCGTGGAAGAGGGGCCAGGGGATCTGTTGTTGAACCAGCCTGAAGCAGCAATTACCCGTGAATTGGTTGCGGCCTGCCCGCGGCTGCCCCAGGTGGTGTGAGTTATGGCTGAACTGCAAAGGCGCCTATCCCTATTCAGCTTGGTGATGGCAGTGGTTACCAGCACCATCGGTTCTGGCTGGTTATTTGCCCCTTATCTAACGGCGCAGTTAGCAGGGCCAGCCAGCCTGTTTAGTTGGTTGGCTGGCGGGGCTATGGCATTCCTGATCGCCTTGGTTTTTGCTGAACTTGGTGCCTTGGTTAGTAGTTCCGGTGCCTTGGCGCAGATTCCACTGCTCACCCATGGCCGCACTTCAGGTTTTATTGGTGGTTGGACAGCATGGCTTGGTTATCTAGCCCTACCAGCCATTGAAGTGATGGCAACTGTTCAATATTTGGGAGGCAGTTTTCCATGGCTTGCAAGTTATGGAGGACCATGCTTATTACTGCTATTTGGCTGGATAAATCTGGCTGGGGTAGCAACCTTGGCCCGCTGGATAGATAGCCTAACAATTTGGAAATTATTGGTGCCCTTAGCTGTTTCTATTGCCTTGATATATGGTGCTGGCCACTGGGGTAATTTACAGGTGGCAGGTTATCAACAGAAGGGCATTCTTGATGCTTTAAGTACGGGTGGAATTTTATTTAGTTTGTTGGGTTTTCGCACCGCCATGGATCTCGCAGGTGAATCGCGCCATCCCCAGCGGGATGTTCCCCTCGCCATGGCTTGTGGTTTAGGAATTTCCCTGTTTATTTATCTTGTTTTGCAGCTTGCTTTCCTTGTGGCAGTACCTCCGACGTTGCTCGCTAATGGTTGGAGTGGTTTGCAATTAACTGCCCATGGTGGCCCACTGGTGGCGGTTGCTTTGGGGGGTGGTTTTAGTTGGCTAGCTAATTTATTAATTACCGATGCTGTGGTTTCACCCAGCGCCACTTCAATGGCATATATGGGCACCGCAGCAAGAGTGAACTGGATGATGGCCCGCTGCGGCTTGCTGCCAGCAGCCTTTACTAAAATCAACAGGGCAGGTGTGCCCTCTCTGGCATTAGTTGCAACTGTTTTAATTGGCTTGCTGTTACTTCAAGGCGGAGCCAGTTGGGCTAAGGCCGTTGGTTTTATTACCTCGGCTTTGGTTATTTCTCTTGCCATGGGCCCAGTTAGTTTGATTGCTTTACGTAAACAAGCGCCTCAGGTTGTAAGGCCTTATAAATTACCGGCAGCGGAATATTTATGCCCTTTGGCATTTGTTCTTGCCACCTGGGCAATCTTTTGGTGTGGTTGGGATAGTTTGCAAGTTGCGTTACCATTGATTCTGCTTCCAAGTGCTATCTACATTTTAGCTAATAACTGCAAAAAAATTGAATTTGGATATGGCATTTGGTGGTTTGTTTATTTGCTAGGTATTGGCTTATTCTCTTACTTGATTG
>MWMJ01000021.1:0-21011 GCA_002151525.1 Synechococcus sp. Lanier
GGGTTTGAGGAGGGTTGGGGGGGTGGTTCCCTGCCCTATCTAAAGGCCCAGCTGGATGGCCCAGGTAGTGAGAAAAAACGTTTTCCCTTGCCAATTATTGAAGGGGTTGGTCTCAATAAATTGCTGGAAGATGGTGCCAACCTGCATGGTGCGGCCCATCCGCGCCACCGCTGGCAGCGGCGGATCAGCAGCCAAGAGCTTGCCGCCCTTGCCGCTACAGCGAAATTGGGCAATGTTGAAAACCTGTTGGTGCAGCAGCGGGGCCCCAGCGGCCGGGTGGTGGACCTTTTAGTGCAGGGCAGTGAGGGCTCATTGAATTTGCGTAGGGATCAAATCCGCAGGAGCCTGCGCCAATTACCAAGCACCCTTTTTGTGGTTGTCAAAGAGGAGCCTGGGGTTTGGCGGTTTGATGGCGCTGGTTTTGGCCATGGGGTTGGCCTTTCCCAAGCCGGTGCGATCGAGTTGGCCCAAAAGGGCTGGAGCAGTGCTCAAATTCTCAAGTACTACTTCCCGGGCACGGTTCTAGAAAAGTTGAAAAGCTTGCCTAGGTAGCTATTCCCTTAAACTTGGTGCCATTGGGGAGGAAACGCCATATGGCTGAGGGCGATTCCACTCAATTGTGTTGGCCTGAAGGCCGTAGGCGCAAGGCCCTGATTTTTGTTTTGGCTTGTTTAGGCGTTGGGGCAGCGCCCCATTGGTTGGGTCCCTTGCGGGGCCTGTTGCCGGCCTTAGGCGCAGCATTGTTGCTGTGCGGCTATGGCTTGCGCACGATGTTTAGCAGCAGCGTTGATATGGAGCCTTGTTTGACTGTGGATGGGGTAAACCAGCTGCCTCAGGTTGATGTGCTGGTGGCCGCCAGGGACGAGGAAGCCGTGATTGGCCGTTTGGTGCAGGCGGTGGCGGATTTGGATTACCCCAAAGATCAGCTCAACCTTTGGGTAATGAATGACGGCAGCTTGGATAACACCGCCAAGATCCTGGAAGGCCTTAAACAACATTTTCCTTTCCTTCATGTGCAGCATCGCCTGCGGGATTCAGGGGGAGGCAAGAGCGCAGCCCTCAATGCCCTATTGCCCCAGCTCAAAGGTGATTGGTTGATGGTGTTAGACGCAGATGCCAGCTTTGCTCCAGATTTGTTGATGCGTTTGCTGCCGCAATTACAACTGCGTCAATGGGGTGCCCTGCAATTGCGCAAGGCGGTGGATAAGGCAGAAACCAGTTGGCTAACCCGCTCCCAAGCCCTTGAGATGGCCTTTGATGCGGTGATGCAGGAGGGTCGGATTTGTTCCGGGGGTATTGGTGAATTACGGGGGAATGGACAACTACTGCGGCGCGAGGTTTTGCTTGCCTGCGGTGGATTTAATGAAGACACAGTTACCGATGATTTAGATCTGAGCTTTCGTTTGCTTTTAGCTGGAGAAGCGATTGGTGTGATCTGGAATCCACCGGTGCAGGAGGAACCAGTTACCCGTTGGGGTGCCCTGTTGCGCCAAAGGCAGCGCTGGGCTGAGGGTGGTTTGCAGCGTTACCTTGATTACTGGCCTGCTCTGATATCAAACAAGCTGAGTATTAAACAAAGGCTTGATTTGTTAGTATTTTTTCTGCTCCAATATGCACTGCCAGTGGCAATTTATGGTGATTTATTTGCCGCATTAGCCTGGCGTGAGTTGCCACTGCTCTGGCCGTTATCTATTTCAACAGTTGGTTTCAGCGCCCTTGCGATTAAACGTGCTGGCAGCCGCTTTAGCGATGGACCAGTTCTGCCACCCAGCTCAGGCTTAACTTTGTTAATTGCCAACACATATCTAATGCACTGGTTTTTGGTAATCCCATGGGTTAGCTTAAAGATGGCTTTTAAACCAAAAAGATTGGTATGGGCAAAAACCGCACACGTGGGCTTATAGCTGATGGAGTTGGCCTAAAACTTGGAGCAATAGTTTGGATTTTTTCAATTCAAAGCTTCTTAACACAGTGGTGGGTTGCCAGCGAGTGGCCGAAACCCTATAGCCCAAGGAATAATTTTATTAGTGACCTTGGCGCAACAAGTTGTGATATTCTACCCGGAAATATTCAACATGCTGCACGTTATGTATGCTCCCCAGAGCATCAATGGATGAATGTAAGCTTTGTGCTGTCTGGAATTACCATAGGCATGGGCGCAATTCTACTGCGCGCTCGCTTGATGCCAGGCGTACTTGGCTTTATAGCAACCTCGCTTTTTGTTACTAGTGGCCTTGGCATTATGATGGTGGGCCTAAATCCAGAGAATATGCAAATCGTTAGGCATATTTTAGGCGCATACTTAAACGCCTATGGAGCATCTTTTGCCCTTATTGTAATGGGAATTAGCCTAAAAAAGCAAGGGAAACATGGAAGGCTTGGATCTTTTACGCTAGGATTTGGAATTTTAAGCTTTTTCTTTAATGTTATGTATACCATAGGGTTTTACTATAACCTTCCTGCCTTTAGCCTTGGCCTTGGTGATGGTGGGATGGAAAAATTATGTAACTATTCAATTGGAGTAATGTTAATTTTAATTGGCGTTTATGTTATCGTGCAAAGAGTTTCTCATACCTCTTCAACTTTTGAGGTCTAAAGCAATGCTATTCAAGCGTTTACTTTTAATCAGTTCAGCTGCCCTTGGCGCCATAGTTTTTGCGCTGCTTGCATTGGGTGAATTTCGCACTTGGCAGGTGCAGAGCTCTCCTCAGCAAAAAAAATATTTGCTTGGAGGTGTGCCACTCCTAGCTCCAACAGGATTTTATGCGGGCTATGTTCCTGGGCTTTCGGGATCATCCTGGCAGGGCAAGTTGTTTGATCCAACTAACTCTAGCGGAGTAAATATATTTGTTGATCAAGGGAAAGCATCTGAAAAATACCCATTTCGAACATCAATTGCTACTTCCTCAAGGGATGGCAAGCTGAAGGTGTTTAAAATTGATTATAATAATTCAGCTAATCCCTGGTGGATAAGGTTGTTTTTAGATGAGTTAGTTGCGGTTAAGCCTGGATCTTTTTTAGGAAAATTAAGCTTGAAAATAATTCCAGGCCGGCCATATCAAATTACTTTTTTTGAATTGCATCAAGACACAACCCGCTTTCGCAAGGGGATAGACTGATAGAAATATTAATATTTGCAGCAAAATATTCTTTGGTTTTTCAGGTTGCTAGGCTTTGGCTTGTTGCATTTATTTTAAATTAAATGGATAATTCCCCCGCTCCTGCAAGATGGCTTAGCTGGCGTTCAGGCCTTTATCTTTACGTTGGGTTAGTTGTTTTAGATATTTGGATGCTTTTGGTTACTCCAACTTTGAGCCCTTGGCATTGGGTTGGTTTTGCTGGCTTTGTAATTATGCCCCTTGCCCTTGTGGCAATGAGGCAGGCTGGTAATCACGAAAATACTAATATTCAACCCATATTATTGGCTTTTATGGGATTTGCGGGATACGCTAATACAATTTTTATTCCTTCAATTAAAGAATGGTTTTTTACTAGTACTTGGGGTGTTGGTAATTACTACGTGCCATCCCGCATGGTTTACCCCATGGGCTATGCAATTAATAGTGAGCACATGATAACAGTGCATGCAGCAAGTGCCCTGTTGTTGGCTGGATTGATTACATATCAGTGGATTACAATGTTGAGAAAACGCCGGTTGGCTGAGATGGTTAAACTTCATAGGTTGATTGGATCATTTACTGCTTTTATAGTTTTACCTGTGATGGTTGCATCCGGCATTTTAAGTGCTATTTATGTTTTAAAAACACCCTTTAACCAGGTTACTTATGCGGCTCTGCCAATAATTATTGCCGGTTGTTTAATAGCTTCGATAAGAAGTGCTATTGCTGGTAATTTAACACAACATGTTGATTATGGTTATTCCGCTTTTATCGTGCTTTGTTCTGCTGCACTTTATCGATTTGCATGTTTATTTATTTGGTTGGATCGTGGTTCCTACACCACCGCAACGCAAGCTCCCGTTGACGGGGCTGCAATTCTCACATATTTAATTTTGATGGGATTTATTATTATTCCTTTTGCCGTTTTAGGTAGGCTTAAGCAGAATATTTTCCCAGTTATTACCCTGGCATCTGTTTTAATATTATCTATGATATTTGTTCCGTGGCAATTTTTTGGCGCTCCGGCATCTGCTAATTTTCTATCTCATCTGAAGCTTGTATAACCTCGCCGTTAAAAAATTCGGCCAAGCGTTTAGCTTCAACTTCAATACCATTAGTTGGAGTTGGAGTTGGAGTTGGAGTTGGAGTTTTAATTTCCTCTTTGATTTCGATAGTTGGTTTGGTTTCAATAATTTTAACTGGTGTTATCGGTGCAGCTACTTCAATAGGTGCATGGGTTTGGGCAATGCCTGTTTCTAGCATTAGCTGCCGCGGTGAGCCCAGGGCCCGCTCAGTGGCCTGCTCCAATAGGGGCAGTCGGCTTTGCACCATCGCCAGCCAATTTGGCGCTACTCGCACCACAGCTTTTGATTTATCAAGCCGCACTAGTTCGCCCTGTTGTGATAGCAACATGCGGGTAGAAGGTAATTCCAAACTTGCCAAGATCTGTTGCCAAATTGCCGCTAAATCGTGTTCATTTTGATTTTCTGCTGGCGAAGCTGTAGCTGCAGTTGTAGCTGGGGGAGTTGGAATTGCAGCTGGAGTTTTACTTTGAGTAGAAGTTGGCGCGCTGATAGTGGTTTGTTCCGCCAGTAATCCCAGCATTAAAACCTCAAGCCATAAACGCGGTTGGGCGCTCTGGCGTAGTTGGGCCTCACTACCTTTTAAACCCTGTTGCCAAGCCAGTAATTTTTGCAGGCCAGCTTGGTTTGCTAACGCCGGTAATTCAGCCCTATTAGTTGGAGAAAAACTGCTTAATTCCGGTTGCTCCGGTGCAGCTAAAGCCAGCACTAAATCCCGCAATAACCCTGCAATACCTTGAAGCACTGCGGTGGCTTCCCTACCTCGATCCAGGAGGCCGCGGCAATTTTCCAATAGACCAACCGGATCAGCTGCAACCAATGCCCTTGCCAGGCTCAATAATTCCTGTTCTGGCACCGCCCCAAGTAGTTCCCAAACCGCCTCTGGTTCCACCGGTGGCGGCAGCAAACTGAGTTGATCCAGCAGGCTTTCCGCATCCCTTAGGCCCCCTTGGGCCAATTGGGCCACTAGGTGCAAGGCCGCTGCATCGATTTGGATTTGCTCTTCTTTGGCAATCCAAGCCAGATGACTTTCCATCGACCCCAAGGGAATACGGCGAAAATCAAACCGCTGGCAGCGGCTCAAGATCGTTGGTAAAACCCGTTGGGGATCAGTAGTGGCAAGCACAAATACCACCCTTGGTGGTGGCTCCTCCAGAGTTTTAAGCAGCGCATTAAAAGCTGCCGTTGAAAGCATGTGGCATTCATCCACCACATAAACCTTCCAGCGCGCCTGCACCGGTGCAAAGCGGGAGCGTTCGATTAAATCGCGGATGTTGTCTACGCCTGTATTAGATGCGGCATCTATTTCGATCACATCAAGGGCGCTGCCGGCTGCGATCGAGTGGCACAATTCGCAGCTACCGCAGGGTTCTGGCGTGGGGCCATCACTGGCAATGCAATTAAGCGATCGAGCCAGAATGCGAGCGCTGGAGGTTTTGCCCGTTCCCCTCGGGCCGCTAAATAAATAGGCCGGTGCAATGCGACCAGTGCGTAATGCATTGCTAAGGGTGGCTGCAATTGCCTCCTGGCCCACTAGCTGATCAAACCGCTGGGGCCTGTATTTATGGTGTAGCGGTTCGTAAGCCATGGCTAGAGGCTACTCAGGCTTGGGGCTTTCCCCTCAGTAAATCTTGGAGCTGGCTTTTTAGGGTTTCCACCGCCTGCAATTGATCTGCAAAGGTTTGTTCACTAAGTTGTTGGCGCTTTTGTTCCAATTTTTTTAGGCCATTTTTAAGTTCTTTTAGGCCATGGCTAATATTTAGTTCTTGATTAATATTTAGGCCCTGTTCTAATAACATTTGACCGTAGCCCAAGGCCTTTTCCACTTGGCTGCTGCGGTGGCAACCGGTTTTACACCAAACTGCAAAGTGTTCGCAGTTATTTAATAACAGGTTGTAGCGTTCTTCTCCCAAGCGTCCCATCGCCCGCCGCAGGGTTACACCAATGGGATCTGCATCAGCATGGGGCACTATTTTGAGCGGTTCACCTAGGCTGAATTCTTCTACGCTGCTGCGCAAAATTTGCTTTCCTTCCAAATAATGCACCACGGTTCCATCGCCAAGATCGATGCCATGGTGCATAAATAAACCATGGCCCCTAGGTACCTCTAGGTGATCGGCCGCGGCCATCGGCTCAGGCTGTTTCCTGTTGATCCAGGCTGGTGGGATGGGCTAGAACCTTGGCACCATGGCGTTCTTCCACTAATTCTTGGGTGATAACAAATTTGGGTACATCATCCCTGCCAGGTAGGTCGTACATCAAATCAAGCATCAGCTCTTCTACAATTCCTCGCAGGGCCCGGGCGCCAGTTTTTCTGCGGTTGGCTTCAATCGCAATTGCCCTAATCGCCCCTGGTTCAAATTCCAAACGCACACTATCCATAGAAAGCAGGGTTTGAAATTGCTTCACTAGGGCATCGCGCGGTTCGGTGAGAATTGCCTCTAGGGCATCCTCATCTAAGGGTTCGAGCACGGCGCTAACCGGCATGCGACCAATGAATTCAGGGATTAGGCCATATTTCACAAGATCATCCGGTTCCAAATGGCGCAATACCTTGGCGGCATCCAATTCCTTATTGCGATTGCGGCCCCTGTTGTCGGTTTGCACAAATCCGATCGCATTGCGACCCAAACGCCTTTGGATCACATCCTCAAGGCCAACAAATGCCCCGCCGCAGATGAATAGGATCTGGCTGGTATCTATTTGAATGCAGTCTTGATAGGGATGTTTGCGGCCGCCTTGGGGTGGCACATTCGCCACTGTGCCCTCAAGCATTTTTAGTAATGCTTGCTGAACACCTTCACCAGATACATCGCGGGTGATCGATGGATTTTCACTTTTGCGGGCAATTTTATCTATCTCATCAATATAAATAATGCCCCTTTGGGCTTGTTCCACATCTAAATCCGCCTTTTGCAGTAAGCGCAGCAGGATATTTTCCACATCCTCTCCCACATAGCCGGCTTCCGTGAGGGTGGTGGCATCAGCCACGGCAAAAGGCACTTCAAGCAACTCAGCCAGGGTTTGGGCGAGCAGGGTTTTACCGCAGCCCGTGGGACCGATTAAAAGGATATTTGATTTGTTTAAACGGGTGGCACTCTCCTCCCGTTCACCACTGCCATCCCCCTGCCAGGCCAAGCGTTTGTAGTGGTTATAAACAGCAACGGAAAGCACTTTTTTTGCTTCCTCTTGCCCCACCACCTGCCGATCAAGGAAACTTTTTATCTCCCGTGGTTTCGGGATGCTGGCAAGGGTGGGAACAGGTTTAGTTGCTTTTTTGCTTGGAACCGTTTTACGACTGTTCTCCTGATGGGCATGGCGGCCGCCTCCTTGGGCTTCCACCAGCTCTTCATCAAGGATTTCGTTGCATAGGTCGATGCATTCGTCGCAGATATAAACGCCGGGCCCGGCAATCAACTTGCGCACTTGTTCCTGCGATTTACCGCAGAACGAGCACTTCAGGTGGGCATCAAATTTGGCCATCGCCCGTTGCTGGTTACCTTCTTAGAACACAGGATCAACCCCAAAAGGGCTCGCGTCAACGCGTCAATCAACTACTACTTTGTCGATAAGGCCATATTCCACAGCTTCATGGGGTGAAAGAAAGTAGTCCCTGTCTGTATCCTCGGCAACTTTTTCGATTGGTTGGCCCGTGTGTTCAGCCATTAAGCCATTAAGCGTTTCTTTAAGAAACAGAATTTCTTTGGCTTGGATTTCAATATCAACGGCCTGGCCCTGGGCGCCACCAAGGGGTTGGTGGATCATTATCCGGGCATTGGGCAGGGCTAGGCGCTTGCCTTTGCGGCCGCCGCAAAGCAGAAAAGCACCCATGCTGGCGGCAAGGCCATAACAGATCGTTACCACGTCTGGGCTCACCTGCTGCATGGTGTCGTAGATGGCGAGGCCAGCCGTAACGGAGCCACCGGGGGAATTCAAATAGATCTGGATATCTTTTTCAGGGTCTTCCGCTTCCAGGAAAAGCAGTTGGGCAACAATTGCATCAGCCACCGCATCATTAATCGGTGTGCCGAGGAAGATGATCCTTTCCCGCAGGAGCCTTGAATAGATATCAAAGGCTCGCTCACCTCGCCCGGATTGCTCCACCACAGTGGGAACCAGGGTGTTTTGCCAATGGCTATGAACCGGATGGTGGCTTAAAGCGTTGAGCACGGGCCGCTGCTGGATTCCATTCAATCTATGGCTTTAGCCTTGGCCTTGGGCTTGGCTTTTGACTTAGGCCTTTCAGCAGGTTTTTCAACGGGCTTTTCAGCACCAATAATCGTAATGCTGGCATTGGCTTCCAGCCAAGCAAAAACCGCTTCCTTGAGTAGGTCTTCCGATACCGCAGCCCGCAAACGGTTTTGATCGATCCGGTTGGTGTCGCTTAAACCACGAATCACCTCCTTCATTTTTGCCTCCAATACCGCCGCATCCACACTGATGGCCTCCGCCTTGGCAAGGGCTTGCAGGGCAAGGCTGCTTTGCAGGCGTTCGGTGGCTTCTGGCCGAGATTTACTCGCCAAATTGCGCACCACCTCAGGGGTAAATAGCTTTTTGACATCCAGCCCCTGTTGGGCCATCTCAGCAGCGGTTTCCTGCAACATCGCATTTATCTCCTCTTTAACCAAACTCTCTGGTATTTCAACTTCAAGTTCGGCTACTAAAGCCTTGAGTAAGGCCTGCTCGCGGTTTTGTTTTTGGCGTTTTTCGGCATCTGCTTTTAGGCGGGTTTCCAATTCGGCCCGCAGCTCCTCCAGGGTTTCCTTATCGCTTGCCTGTTGAGCAAAGGCATCATCAAGCGTGGGAAGTTCCCTGGCCTTGAGGTCGTTGAGGCTGATCTTGAACTTTGCAGCGCGGCCGCGGCAGGTTTCATCTTGATAGTCGCTGGGGAATTCACAGTTCACCTCGGTTTCAGCGCCGGGTTTTAGCCCCACAATCCCTTCTACAAATCCGGGAATCATTCGACCCTCCTCCAATTCCACCTCAAGGCTTTCGGCGCTGCCACCACTGATCGGTTCATTGGTATCGCTAAAGCTGCCACTGAAACTCACCACTGCCACATCACCCATGGCGGCAGCCCGATCACTGATCGGCACCAAGGTGGCCAGTTGCTTGCGGGATTGCTCTAGCAATTCATCGATGCGCTCAGGGTTGTAGAGCACCTCCTGGGCCTCTGCCTTAAGCCCTTTTGTGGTTTTTAACTTTGGAGTGGGTGGCACATCCATCTCCAGCTTCAGCAGCAGCTCCTTACCCGGCTCAAATTGCTCCAAAAGCGTGTCGAAGCCACCGCTTAATTCCGGTTGGCCCAATGCTTTTAGGTTTTCCTGGCTTAGGGCATCGCGCAGCACAGCATCAACCAATTCCTCAAGGGCGGTGGCCTTCACCCGCAGGGGGCCAATTTGTTGCAACAACACCGAGCGCGGCACCTTGCCCTGGCGGAAGCCAGCCAACTTCACCGTGCGACCTAATTTCAGCAGGGCAGCTTCGTAGGAGGCTTGGCAGCGGCTGCCTGGTACCCCCACCTCAATGGCTAAACGACTGCCGGGGACGGGAGAAGTGCTGACCTTAAGGGTGCTGCTCATGGGTGGGTCAAATGGAACCAAGCCCGTGATCCTAGAAACAGGCCGGTGCACACCCCCCAAGCGCCTATTGTTCCATCTCAGGTTTCGCTTGATTTCATCCACCACCGTTGACTCCCGTAGCCGCGGCAAATCCGCAAACAGTTGCCATCCTTGGAGCCACCGGAGCTGTGGGCCAAGAGCTGCTTGCTTTATTGAAGGAACGCGCCTTTCCAATAAAGGAATTAAGGCTGCTGGCCTCCCCCCGCTCTGCCGGAGCCTTGTTGCCATGGCAGGGGCAAAACTTAGAGGTGCAGCCCGTTAGTGCAGCAGCTTTGCAAGGGGTTGATCTGTTGCTTGCATCAGCTGGTGGTTCGGTGTCGCGCCAGTGGGCGCCATTGGCGGTGGAGCAGGGGGCTGTAGTTATCGATAACTCAAGCGCTTTTCGGCTTGATCCGGAGGTGCCTTTGGTGGTGCCGGAAGTTAACCCGCAGGCGGCCCTGCAGCACAAGGGAATAATCGCTAATCCAAATTGCACCACTATCCTGCTCAGTTTGGTGTTAGCCCCCCTAGCGGCGCGGCGGCCTTTGAAACGGGTGATAGTGAGCACCTACCAATCGGCCAGTGGTGCAGGCGCGAGGGCCATGGAAGAGTTGCGGGAATTGAGCAGCACGGTGCTAGCTGGCGGCGAACCTGTAAGTGAGGTTTTGCCCTATTCCTTGGCCTTCAATTTGTTTTTGCATAATTCCGCTCTCCAGGCCAATGGCTATTGCGAAGAGGAGTTGAAAATGCTTAATGAAACCCGCAAAATAATGGGTTTAAGCAATCTTTGTTTAAGCGCCACCTGCGTGCGGGTGCCGGTATTGCGGGCCCATTCGGAGGCGGTGAATTTGGAATTTGAACAACCCTTTCCGGTGCAGGAAGCGCGGGAGCTATTGGCGGCAGCGCCAGGGTTGGAATTAATTGAAGATTTTGCCGCTAATCGCTTTCCAATGCCCAGTGATGTAACCGGTAGCGATGCTGTGGCGGTGGGTCGTATTCGCCAGGATTTAAGCAATCCAAATGCCCTTGAACTATGGCTTTGTGGCGATCAAATCCGTAAAGGAGCGGCTTTGAATGCCATTCAGATCGCTGAACTACTGCAGGGGAGAGGGCGATGAGCAGTGCTGTATTTGGTCGTTTGGTAACGGCGATGGTTACCCCATTCGATGCTGATGGGGCCGTTGACCTCGGTTTGGCTGGCCGCTTGGCCCATCACCTGGTGGAGCATGGCTCCGACGCCCTGGTGGTGTGTGGCACCACTGGTGAATCACCCACCCTTTCCTGGGATGAACAACATGCCCTGTTGCAGGCTGTGCACTTGGCGGTTGCTGGAAAGGCCAAGGTGTTAGCCGGCACAGGCAGTAATTGCACCGCCGAAGCGGTGGAAGCAACCCGGCAAGCGGCAGCCCTTGGCGCTGATGGTGCCCTTGTGGTGGTGCCTTACTACAACAAGCCACCCCAGGAGGGAATGGAAGCCCATTTCGCCGCGGTGGCGGAAGCGGCAGCTGATTTGCCTTTGATGCTCTACAACATTCCCGGCAGAACAGGTGCCAGCCTGGCGCCTGAAACAACAGCTAGTTTGCTGCGTTATTCCAATGTGGTTGCCTACAAAGCAGCCAGTGGCAGTGTTGATGAGGTGAGCCAGCTGCGGGCAGCCTGCGGAGATCGGTTGGCTATTTACAGCGGCGACGACTCATTAACTTTGCCCATGTTGGCCCTCGGAGCCGTTGGTGTTGTGAGTGTGGCAAGCCACTTGGTGGGCGAGGAATTGCAACAGATGATCCAAGCGTTTCTTGCCGGTGAAGTGCAAAAGGCCCTCGCCATCCATGAGCGTCTATTACCATTGATGAAAGGTTTGTTTTGCAGCAGTAATCCAATTCCCCTTAAAGCGGCCCTAGAGCTGGAGGGCTGGCCAGTTGGTTCCGCCCGATTGCCATTGCTACCCGCCTCTAATGCCGTGCGGGAATCCTTAGCTGTTTTACTTGCCGCCCTGCGTCCTACCTGACCTCAAGGCGATGGGCAGCTGCTCATTATCTTTTCAACCAACTAATTTTTTAAAAGGTTTCTATGGCTACTTCCGCAACATCTGCAACCAAAACCCCCGCCCTACGGGTGATTCCCTTAGGTGGATTGCATGAGATTGGTAAAAACACCTGTGTATTTGAATACGGCGATGATTTGATGATGGTGGATGCGGGCCTCGCCTTCCCAAGCGATGGCATGCATGGCGTTAATGTGGTGATGCCAGATACAAGTTATTTAAGAGAAAATCAAAAACGTATCCGTGGCATGATTGTTACCCACGGCCACGAAGATCACATCGGTGGCATCTCCCATCACCTCAAGCATTTTAATATTCCTATTATTTATGGGCCCCGCTTAGCCCTTTCGCTGCTCGAGGGCAAGATGGCAGAAGCCGGTGTGGCAGATCGCACCACACTGCAAACAGTTGCACCACGGGATGTGGTGAAAGTAGGCCAACATTTTAAGGTTGAATTCATCCGCAACACCCACTCAATTGCCGATAGTTTTTCATTAGCGATCACAACCCCAGTGGGCGTTGTTGTATTCACAGGTGATTTCAAGTTTGATCACACCCCTGTGGATGGTGAGTATTTTGATATTCAGCGCATGGCCCAATACGGCGAGCAGGGTGTCCTCTGCATGTTTAGTGATTCAACCAATGCTGAACTGCCTGGTTTCACCCCTTCTGAGCGGGCCGTGTTCCCCAATCTCGATCGCCATGTGGGCAGTGCAGAAGGCCGCGTGTTGATCACAACATTTGCAAGTTCAGTGCATCGGGTATCGATGATTCTTGAGCTGGCGCTTAAGCATGGCCGCAAGGTGAGTTTACTTGGCCGTTCGATGCTCAACGTGATTGCTAAGGCCCGGGAATTGGGTTATATCCGCTGCCCAGATGATCTATTTGTGCCAATTAAGCAAATACGCGATCTGCCCGATCGTGAAACCCTTTTATTGATGACAGGTAGCCAAGGTGAAACCCTCGCTGCCCTCAGCCGCATCTCCCGTTGCGAGCACCCCCAGGTACAGGTTAAATCCACCGACAAAATCATCTTTTCAGCCAGCCCAATTCCAGGTAACACGATCTCTGTTGTTAACACGATCGATCGCTTGATGATGCTCGGCGCCAAGGTGGTTTATGGCAAAGGCGAAGGTATTCACGTTTCAGGCCACGGCAGCCAAGAGGATCAAAAGTTGATGCTTGCCCTAACAAGGCCGAGGTTCTTTGTGCCTGTGCATGGTGAACATCGCATGTTGATGTGCCATTCCCGCACCGCTCAATCGATGGGTGTGCCAGAGGAAAATATATTAATTATCGATAACGGTGACGTAGTTGAGCTCACCCCAGATTCAATTCGTAAGGGTGATCCAGTGAAGGCGGGCATCGAATTGCTTGATAATTCCCGCAACGGTATTGTTGATGCACGCGTATTAAAAGAACGCCAGCAATTAGCAGGCGATGGTGTGATCACCCTTCTTGTTGCCATCAGCACTGAAGGTTTGATGGTTGCTCCACCACGGGTGAACCTGCGCGGTGTGGTTACCACTGCTGATCCCCGCAAGATGTCGATGTGGGCTGAGCGGGAAGTGGGCTGGGTATTGGAAAACCGTTGGAATCAGTTATCACGCAACACCGGTGGTAACGCCCCCGATGTGGATTGGGTGGGTGTGCAACGGGAAATCGAGGTTGGTTTACAGCGGCGCATGAGGCGCGAATTGCAGGTGGAGCCAATGATTATTTGTTTGGTGCAGCCAGCCCCAGCTGGTACCCCTGCTTATAAATCTAAAAATCCTGTAGAAGATCGCACCCCTGTAAATCGGGCGGCAAGGGAGGAACGGGATCGTCCCCAGCAAGCTAAGCCTGAGGCTCAGGTGGTTGCTCACACTGAGGAAGATAATCGCCAGCGCCGCCGTCGCCCCAGCGCAACGGTGGGTTGATAAGCCATAGGTTGTGTTTGTTCCAACTCAGAATTTGCTGTTTTGCCAATTCCATTTGATTGGCACCACGGCTGATTTCAAGTTGCGGCCAAAGTTGATTTAACTGCTCAACGCCAAGGGGTTCAACCCCCTGGCGTTGCAACCAATTCAACAAAAGTAGTTCGCGATTTACCTGGCCGATGGCCATGAGTTCCCTTCGCTTCAGTTTTTGATCTGCCCCAAGCAAAGTTTGTAGTGCAAGATCTAGTAATTGCTGCTGGCTTTCTGCTTCTGCTTCAAATCGTTCTGCCATTGCAGCGATCCGCCTGCTGGCACCTGGATGTAATTGCTCCAGCACCGGTAACACTTCAGTGCGGATGCGATTACGGCTAAAGCGTGGATCTGTGTTACTTGGATCTAGCCAGATTGGCAGCCCTAATTTTGCGCAGATGCGGCTGGTGTCCTGCCTAGAAAAGCAGAGTAAGGGCCTTACCAAAGTTATATTTTCAACCAGGGTTCTTTCGCTGCTAAGGCTTGCTAAGCCTTTGCGGTGGCTGCCCCGGGCCAGGTGCAACAGCACTGTTTCGCTGCGGTCGGTGGCGGTGTGGGCTGTGAGCACATGGCTGCAAGCCAATGCCTTGGCTTGTTTTTCAAGGCAGCTGTAGCGCCATTCACGGGCGGCGGCTTCCGTGTGAATCGGTGTTTGCCAACTATCGCAATGGCTTTCTATTCCTTGGCTTTCTGCCCATTGCAATAGTTCTTCTGCCTGTTGGTTTGCTTCCTGCCGCCAGCGGTGGTTGCCATGCCAAATATGTAAACACCAGTGGTGCAGCCGTTTTAGATCCAGCAGCAAGCCTGCTAGTGCCATTGAATCCTGGCCGCCGGATACGGCCAGCAGCAGCCGCGCCCCTTGGGGTAGCAGCAGCGGCTGCCGTAATAACTGTTGATGCAGCCGCAAATGATCAGCACTCCAGCGGGGTGCCATAGCTTGCGTGGGAGAATTAATGATCTGCATCTAACACCTGCATGTTGCTTCCTAACCTGCTCAGAGCTGCCCTAAACGAGCAACGCCTGCTCAAAGTGATAGCTGGCTTAGCCAATTTTGATCCAGCTTCTGTGGCAATGGTGGCTAGGGCGGCGGCTGCAGGTGGGGCGGATTTAATTGATGTGGCCTGTGATCCAGCCATTGTTCAGCTGGCCGCAGCCGAATCAGGCTTACCTATCTGTGTATCGGCAGTGGATCCTGAACTATTTCCTGCGGCGGTAGCAGCGGGGGCAACGCTGCTGGAAATCGGCAACTACGACAGCTTCTATGCCCAGGGCCGTGTATTTAGCGGTGCTGAAGTGCTTGAACTCACCAGGCGCACAAAGGCTTTGCTACCCCAGCTCAGCCTTTCGGTAACGGTGCCCCACACCATGGCCCTTGATCAACAGGAGCAGCTGGCCATTGAGTTGGTGGCGGCAGGAGCTGATCTAATCCAAACAGAAGGTGGCGCCAGTGCTCGGCCATATAGCGCTGGCATCCAAGGCTTAATTGAAAAAGCAGCACCCACCCTGGCTGCAGCCCATTGCATCAGCCGGGCGGTGCAGGTGCCAGTGCTTTGTGCATCTGGCTTATCAGCCACAACCTTGCCCATGGCCCAGGCCGCTGGTGCTGCAGGCGTTGGTGTGGGATCGGCAGTTAATCGCTTGAGCGATGAAATTGCCATGCTGGCGGTGGTGCGTGGTTTAAGGGAGGCGCTCGTAGCTAGGGTTTCACTTACACATCAACGCTGAGCTAATAGGTAACTGGCTTTGGCTGGTTGTTTTGTCTTTAGTATTTGATGCCATCTGATTGGCCCCGGTGGATTTCCGCCTACAAGCTCCCTATGGCCCCAATGGCGATCAACCCACTGCCATTGAAACCTTGGTTAAGGGTATGGATGATGGCGAGCGATATCAAACATTGCTTGGTGCCACTGGCACCGGCAAAACTTTTTCGATTGCCAATGTGATCCAACGCACCGGCCGGCCCACTTTGGTGTTAGCCCATAACAAAACCCTTGCGGCACAACTATGTAATGAATTGCGGGAGTTTTTCCCGCAAAATGCAGTTGAATATTTTATTTCTTATTATGATTATTATCAGCCTGAGGCATACGTGCCTGTTTCTGATACATATATTGCAAAAACAGCATCAATAAATGAAGAGATTGATATGTTGCGCCACTCGGCAACACGTTCATTATTTGAGCGGCGCGATGTGATAGTAGTGGCATCAATTAGTTGTATATACGGTTTAGGTATTCCCTCTGAATATTTAAAAGCTGCAGTGCCATTTAAGGTGGGGGATAATTTAAATATACGTTCTTCATTGCGGGAATTGGTTAATAATCAATACACCCGTAACGACACTGAAATTGCCCGCGGTCGCTTTCGCGTAAAAGGTGATGTTTTGGAAATTGGCCCTGCCTATGAGGATCGTTTGGTGCGGATTGAACTATTTGGCGATGAGGTGGAAGCGATCCGGTATGTGGATCCAACAACTGGTGAGATTCTGCAAAGTTTAGAAGCAATTAATATCTATCCAGCCAAACACTTTGTAACACCAAAAGATCGTTTAGATGGAGCGATTGCTGAAATTCGCGCTGAGTTGCGCATGCGTTTAGATGAATTGCAAGGCCAGGGTAAATTACTAGAAGCGCAGCGGCTTGAACAACGTACCACCTACGATCTTGAAATGCTGCAACAGGTGGGTTATTGCAATGGTGTGGAAAATTATGCTCGGCATCTAGCTGGTAGGCAGGCCGGTACACCACCTGAATGTTTGATTGATTACTTCCCTAAAGATTGGCTTTTAGTTGTGGATGAAAGCCATGTTACCTGCTCGCAATTACATGCCATGTATAACGGTGATAGGGCCCGCAAACAGGTATTGATAGACCATGGCTTTCGTTTACCTAGTGCCGCTGATAATCGCCCATTAAAAGCAGAAGAATTTTGGCAAAAAGCACAGCAAACAATATTTGTTAGTGCAACGCCAGGCAATTGGGAATTAGAGATTTCTAATGGCAATGTGGCAGAACAGGTAATCCGCCCCACGGGTGTGCTTGATCCGATTGTTGAAGTGAGGCCAACCGGCGGCCAGGTGGATGATTTATTAGGTGAAATACGTGTGCGCGCTGATCGTAAGGAAAGGGTATTAATAACAACCCTAACCAAACGAATGGCAGAAGATTTAACAGATTATTTAGCTGAAAACCAGGTAAAGGTGCGTTATTTGCATTCTGAAATCCATTCGATCGAACGGATTGAAATCATTCAAGATTTGCGTAATGGTGAATATGATGTGTTGGTGGGTGTGAACTTACTTAGGGAGGGTTTAGATCTGCCTGAAGTTTCTTTAGTGGCCATATTAGATGCCGATAAGGAAGGTTTTTTGCGGGCTGAAAGGTCTTTGATTCAAACCATTGGTAGGGCAGCGCGCCATGTGGATGGCAAAGCACTCCTATATGCAGATAATCTCACTGATTCGATGGCTAAGGCAATTACTGTTACTGAACAACGCCGGGCTGTTCAGCAAGCATATAACCTTAAACATGGCATTACACCAACGGCAGCGGGCAAAAGATCGATTGGTAATAATCCAATCCTTGCTTTTCTTGAGATGTCGCGCAAATTAAATGATGATCAACTTACAGAGGCGGTTGAAGTTGCCCAACACAATGGAGTGCCGTTGGAAGCATTGCCGGAGTTGATTACACAATTAGAGGAAAAAATGAAAACAGCAGCGGCAAAACTTGATTTCGAAGCAGCAGCTAATTTGCGTGATCAAATCAAAAAGCTGCGCCAAAAGTTAGTGGGGAGAAGTTAGCTTTAAACAGTTAAAGTTGCAAGGGAAGCAATTGGTTGTCCCGGTTTTCATTGATGATTGTGGCCGCCCACATTGCACTAGCGGGGCCAAGCAAAATTCCATTGCGGTAGTGGCCAGCCATTAGGCATAAACCCGGCAGTAATTGTTCAAGCACCGGTGCTGGTTGACCCATTGGTTGGGCCCTAACCCCTTGCCAATGGCGTGTTACTTTTGCCTGATTTAACCATTCTGGAGCAGCCCCATTCAGCTGCTGCATATCTTTTAATGCATCGATAGATCCTGCTTGATTTTTATTTAAGCCCGGCTCTAGGGTGGCACCAAGCCAAAGATGATTATCCGGCCGTGGCACTAAATTAATACCATTCCAATTGATGCTTTGCTGCAAATTTATTCCAGCTGCAAGCTCTAACTCAAGCGCCTGGCCCAACACTGGTTGCATCGCAAGATTACTTATAATATTTAAGCCCAGCGGCGCTAATAAATCAACGCTTTCAAGCCCTGCGCAAACTATTAGCCAATCGTATATCTCATTGTCCTTGTTGTTTGTTTCCAAGCTCAGTTGCCAGCTCCCATTAATCTGAGTTAACTCGCTAACTTTGCTATTAATAAATTTCAAGCCATTATTTTGGCTATCTAGCAGTAATTCCTTCATCCATTCATTTGGATCTAATTGGCCATCTCTACCGCTCCAGATCCCTCCAATCAGCCCCTCTGATAGGGGTGGCAGCACACCTAATTCCGCCTGCTCCTTGAGGGCAGCTGCATTGAATATTTCGATGCCAATGCCCTGCTTGCTGCGCTCTTCGGCCAGCAGTTGATATTTCTGCCATTGATTGCTGTTATTTGTTAATAGCCATAGGCCGCGATTGATTTTTGCTTGATAGCCGGCACCTTGCAAATGTTGTTGCCACTCGCTAAACAACTGCATTGATTGTTGCCTAAGCCTCCAGCTGCGACCGCTGCTGCGTTGAAATACATCTGCCATCAAAAGCCCTAAGGCCGCAGAACTGCCGCCTGAATTGGTAGATATAAGGGTTACATTATGGCCCTGTTTTGTTAGTAGCCAGGCTGTGCAGCAGCCAACGAAGCCAGCGCCAACAACAGCAATCTTTTTTTGCTTATTAATTAAATTCAGTTGAGCGCTGCGCTTGGGATTACTTCGGCGTAGGCGCCAAAACCACTGGCAACACGTATGTAGTTTTTGCTGAGGCTATTGCCATCTTGCAAGCGTGCTGATTCGTCTAATTCCGCTAATGATTCTTTCAATGCGTTAGCTCTTTTGATTGCCTCGGCGCGATCTGCTGGCAGTAGCCGTTGGTTGATGTAGCTCATTTCACGGCTCACTTCTTGCATGGGGCCATGGATCAAATTACGGGTAAACACCCAATTTTTTTCATTCACCAAAGTTGCCAGCTCCGGCAGGCGCTCCTTAGCAGCTAAGAAACCTTGGGCTTGTCGCCCGATGGTGGCCATATCCTCAGGGCTGATAGTGGCTGCTGCCTTGGCATTAGCGCCATCACAGGCGCTTAAACCAATACTGAGCACAAACGCAAGGCCCCACAGGGCAAGGCGACGCAGGGCAGACACCATTATTAGAAGGCTGGATGGGAGCGAGTTTACCGGCCCCTTCCCTCCGTTCTCACAGTAGATATGAAATTTGACCCCCACCATTGCTACGACGCCCTTGTGGTGGGTAGTGGTGCCACCGGTGCCGTTGCAGCCCAAACCCTGGCCCAACAGGGTTTAAGTGTGTTGGTGCTGGAGGCCGGCGCTAATAAATCCGTTGGCGAGGCCCTTGGGGCAGAACCGTTAAATAGCCTGCGCCGTTTGGCACACCTCAGCGCTGGCCACCATTTGCTGCAAAGCCAGCACCCTGGCTATTGGAAAAACAACCCCAACCTTTATGTAAACGAACAGCAAAACCCATACACCACCCCCGCTGATCAGCCTTTTCTTTGGACCCGTGGCCGCCAGGTTGGGGGTAAAAGCCTTAGTTGGGGTGGCATCACCCTGCGGCTTTCCAACAATGAATTCAACCAGGCCTGGCCCCTAAACCACAGTGAACTAAGCCCCCACTACAGCGCTCTAGAGCAACAGCTGGGGGTATGGGGTTGCCGCGATGGTTTGGAACTGTTGCCCGATGGTGAATTTGCTCCGCCAGCTGCCTTCACACCAGGGGAATTGCATTTGCAAAACGCCTGCAAGCAATTGGGTTTGCCCTTTATTGCGTCCCGCGGTTTTCCGCGCCACCAAGCCAAGCGGGATGGGTGTTGGCCCCGCTATAGCGCCCAGGGTGGTGCCCTTGCCGCTGCCCTGGCCACCGGTTTAGTAACCCTGCGCAGTGGTGCGGTTGTTGTTGAGCTGTTGCTATCGCCAAGCCAAGATCAACTTGAGGGGGTGTTATTTACCGATGCCAGCAGCGGTGCTGTGCATCGCGCCATGGCAAAGCTGGTTGTGCTTTGCGCTTCCACAATTGAAAGCCTGCGCTTGTTGTTGCTTTCTCGGGATGATCGCTGCAGCAAAGGTTTGATCGATCCCCATGGTCTGATCGGTTTGGGCTTGATGGATCATGTGTCTGTTGCCCGCTTTTTTGCTTTGCCAGTCCAGGCGCCAGCGCCTTTGGGAACAGGTTTATCAGGTGCTGAAAGCGCTTTCATTCCCAATACCGGCGAGGGCTATGGCCTGTGGTGTGGCGTGCAGCGTTTTGATCCACCTGCTTTATTGCGCCGCGATCCAAAGGCGGCAATTGGTTTTTTAATTGGCCATGGGGAGGTGCTGCCAAATCCCAGCAACCGCGTATGCCTTGATCATGGCCGTTGTGATGCATGGGGTTTACCGGTGGCCCATATCGCTATGGCTTGGGGCATGGCAGAACAAACCCTGGTGAATTTGATGCTCAGCCGCATCCAAATGGTGGTGCAGGCGGCGAGCGGTGAGATCAAACCCATCGAGGATTTGTTCCGCTTGGCATTGATCGAACCATGGCTAACGGCTAGTGCCGCCGGCTCCCAGGCGGTGCCACCACCCGGCTACTACATCCATGAATTAGGTGGTGCACCCATGGGCGATAACCCTGAGCGATCAGTGCTGGATCGTTGGAATCGTTTTCACACCTGCAGCAACCTGTTGGTTACCGATGGCAGTTGCTGGCCTAGATCCGGTTGGCAAAGCCCAACGCTCACCTCGATGGCGCTCACGCGGCGTGCTTGTCTTAAGGCGGCAACAGGGCGTTGATCTGCCTGAAGATCTCCGCCTCTTCATCGGCGGCGACGATTTCCAGCCGAGCGGGGCCAGTGGGGGCGAGCCCCAAACCCTGGAGCCGTTGCTGGAGCCAATTCTGCAGGGAGTTGTCGTGTTCGCCGATGCCACCGGTGAGAGCCAGCACATCGAAGCCCCCCAGCAGGGCGATGCCAGCACC
>MWMJ01000022.1:0-20632 GCA_002151525.1 Synechococcus sp. Lanier
CATGCCAGCCGGCAACAGGCCAGCGGCCGTAACGGCGCGCACCGCTTCCCCTGCTGCTTCCATCGAGCCGAAATCAGCCAATAAAACAGCCACCGCTTCCGGCTGACGCAGTATGCGCAGGGTGATTGAGGTGGCAATGCCGAGGGTGCCCTCACTGCCGATAAAAACACCGCGCAAATCAAGCCCTGGCATTTCCGCTAAGGGGCCGCCCAGGGTGGTGATAGTGCCATCGGGTAGAACCACCTCCAACTCCAACACATGGTTGCTGGTAACTCCATATTTGAGGCAATGCACCCCGCCTGAATTTTCAGCCACATTGCCGCCCACGCTGCAGGCCACTTGGCTGGAGGGATCAGGGGCGAAATAAAAACCATCACCACTAACAGCCCGTGTTACCCAGCTATTGATCACACCCGGTTGCACGGTGATGCGTTGATTAGCGAGATCAACTGAAAGCACCTGGCGCATGCGGCTGGTGATCACAAGCAAGGCCGGCTGTTCAACTAAGGCACCACCAGACAAACCAGTGCCACTGCCCCGTGCCACAAACGGAACGCCAAGCTGCTGGCATAACTTCAAGATGGCGGCCACATCAGCGGTGCTTTCAGGCAACACCGCTAGGGGTGGTTGATGGCGTTCCATCGTGAGGCCATCGCAGTTGTAGCTGAGAAGCTCCTGCGCCTTGCTCACCACTGCTTTTGCAGGTAAAAATGCACGTAATTGCTGCTCTAGGGCTTGCCAATCAATGGCAGTGGCTGCACCCACGATTTTTACAAATACACAATCTCAGCCTATAAGGCGCAAAGCTGGGGCGTTTTAGGCGAGGATAGTTTCTTGTGATTTAGCCAGATACCTGGCCCCTAAGCTTTGGTAACAGCTTCAGCCCTGAACACAAGCCGCTCAGAAGCATTGTTTGCAGCGGCCCAAAAGCTGATGCCTGGCGGTGTGAACTCACCGGTGCGGGCTTTTAAATCGGTGGGGGGCCAGCCGATTCTGTTTGATCGGGTGGAAGGTGCCTATGCCTGGGATGTGGATGGCAACCGCTATATCGATTACATCGGCAGCTGGGGACCGGCCATCTGCGGCCATGCCCACCCGGAGGTAATTGAAGCCCTGCATCAAGCCCTAGCTAAAGGCACCAGTTTTGGTGCCCCCTGCGCCCTGGAAAACCAGCTGGCCCAGATGGTTATTGATGCGGTGCCAAGCGTTGAGATGGTGCGCTTTGTTAACAGCGGCACTGAGGCCTGCATGGCGGTGTTGCGGCTGATGCGTGCATACACGGGCCGCGACAGATTGATCAAATTTGAAGGTTGTTACCACGGCCACGCCGACATGTTTTTGGTGAAGGCCGGTTCAGGGGTGGCAACCCTGGGTTTGCCTGATTCACCTGGGGTGCCAAGTAGCACCACTGCAAATACCCTCACCGCTCCATACAACGATTTAGAAGCAGTAAAGGAATTATTTGCTGCTAATCCAGATTCAATCGCTGGGGTGATCCTTGAGCCAGTGGTTGGTAATGCCGGTTTTATTCCACCGGATTTTGGTTTTCTTGAAGGGCTAAGGGAACTAACTAATGAATATGGCGCCCTGCTGGTATTTGATGAAGTGATGACTGGTTTCCGCATTGCCTATGGCGGTGCCCAAGCCAAATTTGGTGTTACACCAGATCTCACCACCATGGGGAAAGTGATTGGTGGTGGCTTACCGGTAGGTGCCTATGGCGGCCGCGCTGAAATCATGGCGATGGTGGCACCGGCTGGGCCGATGTATCAAGCCGGAACATTGAGCGGTAATCCACTGGCGATGACGGCCGGCATCAAAACCCTTGAACTGTTAAAACAACCCGGCTGCTATGAACAACTGGAAGCCCGCACAAAACGGCTTTCGAATGGTATTCAAGCTGCAGCCCAAGCAGCAGGTTTACCGATATGTGGCAGCAGCATCAGTGCAATGTTTGGTTTCTTTCTATGTGAAGGCCCGGTGCGTAATTTTGAAGAAGCAAAATCAGCAGACACAACCAGATTTGCAAAATTACATCGAGCGATGTTGGAGCGTGGGGTGTATCTTGCACCAAGTGCATTTGAAGCAGGTTTTACTTCCCTTGCCCACTCAGAGGCTGATATCGATGCCACTATTGATGCCTTCCGTGAAAGTTTTGAGATTATTGCCTAAATGGCTATTGCTACTGGTGCTGCTGGCTAGCTGTAGCAGCACAAATAGCAACGCACCGGTAAACCTAAAAGCTGGCTTACCGGTTGGTGCAGTGCTGTCTCTCAGCGGGAACGCCAATGTTTATGGGCAAGACCAACGGATTGGCCTCGAGCTAGCCCAGGCAGCATTTAAACCAGGTAGCAGCATGCCTTTAAACCTAAGCATCGAAGATGGTGGCAGTGATGAAGCAGGTGCAATAAATGCCTTTAATTTATTAATTAATCGCGGCAGCGCGGCACTTATTGGTCCCACCCTTTCCCAACAAGCTTTTGCCGCTAGCCCAATCGCACAAAGGCGTGGTGTTCCAGTGGTTGCACCTTCAAATACAGCAACTGGAATACCAGAACTTGGTAATTTCATCAGCCGCGTATCAGCCCAAAGTTTAGTGATTGCACCGCTATCAATCGCTAAAGCATTGCAGCTAAATCCTGCCATCAAACGGGTAGCTGTATTTTATGCAAATGATGATGCCTACAGCACATCTGAAACAGCAATCTTTCAGAAGGCGATTAAAGCTAAGGGCCTCAACACAGTTACAGTGCAACGAACGCAGCTAAATGACCAAGATTTCCTCAATCAGATCACCTCGGCATTAAGGGCGAAACCAGATATGGTTGTGTTATCTTTGCAGGCGGTAGATGGTGGCAATTTAATTCGTCAATTGCGGGAATTGGGCTTTAAAGGTACTATAATTGTAGGAAATGGTATGAATACGCCTAATATTTATCCAATTTGCCAAAAAACCTGTGATGGCATCTTGATTGCTCAGGCCTATAGTCCAGAGCTGCAAACTGATGCAAATCGCTCTTTTGTGGCCCGCTTTAAGGCGCAACAATCTGGTGCGGTGCCACCGCAATTAACAGCCCAAGCCTATGCTGCCTACCAGGTGATTGCAGAAGCAACAGACAGACTCAATAAACGCCAACCATTACAAGCAAAACCCCTACGCCAAGTTCGTATTTTGCTAAATGAAGAAATCCTTAGGGGTACTTATAACACCCCCCTAGGTAAAATCAGCTTTAGCCCTGAAGGAGAAGTAATACAAGAGAGTTTCTTTGTTGCTCAAGTGCGCATGAACCCCGATGGACGCAGCGGTAAATTTGCCCTGTTGCCCTAAATAAGTGCCATGGATGGTTTATTACAGCTCTTAATCAATGGCATATCAATTGGTGCAACCTATGCCCTCTTTGCCCTTGGCTACACGCTTGTATTTTCAGTACTTGGGGTTATTAACTTTGCCCATGGCGCCGTATTCACATGCGGTGCCTATTTCACATACCTATTACTTGGTGGTACTGTTGGCATTAATGGCATGTTGGCTGGCATACATTTACCCTTAGCCTTACCACTCTTAGTTGCATTACCCCTGGCTGGCATTGCAGCTGCAGCTATGGGCCTTTTATTGGAAGCCGTTGCTTTTAAACCCCTGCGCCGCAGGGGTGCTGAACCACTGCTCTATCTAATAACCAGCCTTGGAGCAGGTGTTATTTTAGTGAATTTAATTCAGCTCTTCATGGGTGCTGAAGCCTACGCCTTACCTGGAAACCTACTAGGAAGATGGCCAGCAGTATTAGCACTTGGCCATGGTGTACAAATTCGTACGGTGCAACTATTGCTTTTAATCGTTGCAGGTATAACAATGCTTATGTTGAGCTTATGGCTTAATTACAGTAGCTATGGCAAGGCACTTCAAGCAGTGGCAGAGGACGGAACCACAGCACGGCTACTTGGAATTAATAGCGGCGCAATAATTCAATTAGCATTTGCAATCGCTAGTTTTTTAGCTGGTATTTCCGGTGGCCTAGTAGCCCTCAGTGTAAATATTGGCGGCCCATATTTCGGCATCGGTTATGGCCTTAAGGGGCTTGGAGTGCTCGTGCTAGGCGGCCTAGGCAGCGTGCCTGGTGCAGTGCTTGGTGGTTTAATTATTGGCATTGCCGAAGCTCTTGTGCCAGCTAAATTGTCTGCTTATAAAGATGCAGTTGCCTTTGCTTTTTTATTTTTAATGTTGATCTTGCGCCCCCAAGGCCTACTTGGAAAGGCGCCAATGGAAAAGGTTTAATAACACAATGATTGATATTTCCCTATTTGTGTTGATGTTGCTTGGGGCCCTGCTTGCCCTGGCTGTATACCTACCGCTGCGTGCCGGTCAACTATCCCTTGCCACTCCAGGTTTTTATACAATTGGTGGCACAGTTGCAGCATTGCTATCTACCCAATTACCAGAATTAGCTGGAAGCAATTCAGTTTATCCATTAAGTTCACTACTATTAGAAATGATTATTGCCATAGCTATAGCTGGGCTACTAGCATTTTTGATTGGCAAGCCAGTTCTTAAATTAAGGGGTATTTATTTAGCAATTGCTACCATTGCCTTAGTGGAAATATTGAGGGTTGTATTACTTAGCAGCCCCTGGTTTGGAGCAGCGGTTGGCATCTTTGCTATTCCCCAGCCATTTGAAGGGACTGAGGGATATCTAATCGCCTATGGCCTATTACTGGCAATAGTGGCATGGACATGTGCCTGGCTCGAGCGCCAACCCCTAGGCAGGGCAATGGCAGCAATTCGTGATGATGAATTAGCAGCTCGCTGCATGGGAGTAAGCACTGATAAAGTTAAATTAATAGCCTTTATATTGAGTGCCATAGTGGCAGCTGCAGCCGGCGTATTAGCAGCCCATTATTTCAATAGTTGGAATGCACGCCAGGCAAACTTTGATGCCAGCATCACAACACTGGCCTTTGTTGTTTTAGGTGGTAGCCGCACCTGGCTCGGGCCTGTGATCGGTGGCCTATTGTTAACAGCACTGCCTGAATTACTAAGGCCAATCGGTGATCTACGCCTAATAGTTTTTGGCCTGGTTATACTTCTGGGCCCCATATTTATCCCTCAGGGATTAATAAAAGCCAAACAATCATGAGTGAGCAATTATCCACAAATAATTTATTAGAAATAGAGCAACTAAGCGTTTGCTTTGGCGGCCTGCAGGCATTAGATAAGGTAAATCTAAGCATTAATGAAGGTGAAATTCTTGGTTTAATTGGCCCAAATGGTGCTGGTAAAACCACCCTATTTAATGTAATAACAGGCCTCACAGCTCCAAGCCATGGGCAAATGCGTTGGCAAGGTTATTCGCTATATGGCAAGAAACCAGAACAGATCTGCAGGCTAGGTTTAGCACGCACTTTTCAAAACCTACGCCTCTTTCGTGAATTGAGTTGTGTCAATAACCTACAAGTTGCCATGGACCGCAACGACCGTCGCGCCGCCCTAGAACTCTTAGCATTGGTGCAATTGCAAGAAAAAGCTGAGGTTGCAGCTGGCTCCTTAGCCTATGGCGATCAAAGAAAACTTGAATTTGCTCGGGCCTTAGCAACAAAGCCAAAGTTATTGCTGCTTGATGAACCAGCAGCCGGCATGAATCCAATTGAAAAGCAGGATTTACAAGCGCTCGTGCAGCTGGTTCGTTCCAAATTCAAATTAACTATTTTGATAATTGAGCATCATGTGCCATTAATGATGCAGTTATGTGATCGATTGGCTGTGCTTAATTTTGGCCGTTGCATCGCCCTCGGCAGCCCCGAACAGGTGCGCCGTGATCCCCTGGTGATTGAGGCCTATCTAGGCAGCCCACAATGACAACTACTCCCTTACTAGAGCTCAAACAACTTGGGGTTTGCTATGGAAATATTTGGGGTGTGCGGCAATTAAATCTTTCGATTGCAAGCGGTGAATGCGTAGCCCTATTGGGCTCTAATGGTGCAGGTAAAAGCAGCACCCTAAGGGCAATATCTAGGTTGTTGCCGGCAGCAGAAGGCCAAATCCTCTGGGCTAATAAATGCTTATCATCCTTTAGAACAGAATCAACAGTGCGGCTAGGCATCAGCCACTGCCCAGAGGGTAGGCGTGTTTTAGCAAGGCAAACGGTATTAGCCAACCTAGAGTTGGGTGCATGGCTGAGGCGAGATAAAAAAGCAATTAAAATAGATTTAGATTATTGCTATCATTTATTTCCGCGCTTAGCAGAAAGGCGCCTGCAATTGGCGGGTAGCCTCAGCGGTGGTGAGCAGCAGATGCTGGCAATTGCAAGGGCATTAATGGCAAAACCAAACCTATTGCTATTGGATGAACCAAGCCTTGGTTTAGCGCCCCTGTTAGTTGATGAATTAATGCAGTGCCTAACCAAATTAAATAAAGATGGGCTAACAATGCTGCTTGTTGAACAAAATGTATATGCAGCCCTTGCAATTGCCCAGCGTGGTTATGTGCTTGAAGCCGGTGAATTAGTGCTGGAGGGCACAGCTCAGGAGCTGCGGGAAAACAGTAATCTAAGGAGCTCCTATCTTGGTGATGAATACTAAGGCCTGATTTATTTTTTAAGGCATCAGAGAAAATAATTGGTAAATCATTGCCGTAATTGGTTAATCATTGCCGCTCTGGCAGCGCTGCCCCCTCTGATCTGCGCGGATCTGCAACACCAAGGCTGCCGCCCCCAGGTATTAATTCCACACTATTTGCAGAACCCATAGCCGCTGTTCGAAACAACTTGTGACCTTTAGCTTCCAACAAACTTTGTGTATCAGGGCTGATGCCTTCCTCCATACTTAATTGATCAGGCCACAGTTGGCTATGCACCCGAGGAGCCAACACTGCACTTGCTAAATTTAAACCATGCAGAATTCTATTTAATATCACCTGCAACACCGTAGTAATAATCCGGCTGCCGCCAGGGCTGCCGGTTGCAAGCCATGGTTCGCCATTGCTATTAAGCACAATTGTTGGTGTCATTGAACTCAATGGCCGCCTACCCGGAGCAATGGCATTGCGTTCCCCCTGCACTAATCCATAGGCATTAGCAACACCTGGCTTGGCGCTGAAATCATCCATCTCATTATTAAGTAAAAAGCCTGCCCCGGGCACTGCAATACCATTGCCATAGGCAAAATTAAGCGTGGTGGTTAATGCCACCAAGGAACCATGGCGATCAGCTACAGATAGATGGGTTGTGTTATTGCTATTGCTTGGTAAAGGAGCTATTTGGCTTAATTGTTTGCTGGAGGTGTGCTTATCGAAATTGATTAAAGCCCGCAGTTGATCGGCATATCTTTTGCTAGTGAGCCGCTGCACCGGAATTTCCATTTGGCTTGGATCACCGAGTTCACTGTTGCGATCGCGATAGGCCAAGTTCATTGCCTCCACCATGGCGTGAATTGTGGCCGCACTATTAAGGCCCATTTGGCCAAGGTTTAAAGGCTCCAGCAGATTCAGCAGCTGCACCAGCGCTACGCCACCACTACTTGGAGGCGGCATTGATAAAACCGTGTAGCCCATAAAACTGCCCCGCACCGGCTCCTGCCATGGGGCCCCATAGGCGGCGAGATCAGCGCGATTGATTAAACCGCCACCGGATTTCATCAAAGCATCAATCTGATCAGCAATTACGCCTTGATAAAAAGCCTTAGCCCCTTGGCGGCTAATTAAACGCAAAGTTGCTGCCAATTGAGGCTGGCGCAGAATTTCTCCAGGCCGATAGGCAACATAATCAGTGGGATTATCAACGGGATTATCAATAGATTTATTAATCGCTCGGTAATAGAGCCGTTTTGCATTTGGATCACCACTCAATAGCGGCATTGCCTGTTGCAACGATGCCGCCAATTCCGGATATACCGGAAACCCTTTATGGGCAAGGGCAACAGCTGGCGCCATCACTTCAGCTCGGCTCAACACACCAAATCGTTGCTGGGCCTCAAGCAAACCAGCCACTGTTCCCGGCACGCCGCTGCTAAGCAAACTGCGGGTGGCCTTTTGGCGATCCACCTCACCATCTGCGCCTAAGAACATTTCTGCGTAAGCGCGGCGCGGTGCCATCTCCCGAAAATTGAGCGCATAGGCCTTGCGCTGGCCTTGATGCCAAAACAACAAAAAGCCACCACCGCCCAAATTGCCTGCCTGGGGCAGCGTTACAGCTAAGGCAAATGCAGTTGCAACAGCAGCATCCATGGCATTGCCACCACGGCGCAGGATCGCCGCACCCACCCCACTGGCCAGCTGCTCTTGGCTGGCCACCATCCCCGCCGCTGATCGCACAGGTTGAATGCGTTGGCCCTGCTCCTGCAGCGGATTAACCAGCAGGGCAAGGCAAACTAGCGAAGCCGAAAGTGCCAAACCATGGGCTGCAACATCCCCAGGCTGCCATTTATTTTGCTCAGTTGGCTTCTTTTAGCTGCTGCATCAGCCATGGCCCTTGAACGCAGCGATACTTTCCGCCCAGAAGGGGCTGGGCCCCGCTGTTCGGATCAGATCAACATCCTTTTGCAAACTCGCCTCAATCGACTTGATCAACGCTGGCAAGAAAGAAATCCCAAAGCAACCGCGATGGAATTAGAAGCCCAAAAAGTAAACCAAGTGGTGCAAGCGGAGGCAATCAAAACCCATGCCCTAAAGCATTATAAATGTGAATTAGAATTAACCTTTTAACGATAGTTTTCAAATTGCAGGGGCACTTCCACATCTTGGGCACGGAGCAATTGGATTGCAGTTTGGAGATCATCTTTATTTTTTCCAGTGATGCGCAAGCTGTCGCCTTGAATCGAAACAGTTACTTTTTTCAATTCATCCCGCACTGTTTTGCTTAGGGATTTTGCCAATTCCTGGCTCAACCCCCTCCGCAACTTGATCTCTTGTTTTACGCGATTGCCACCCACCGCTTCTGGGGTTTGCAGATCAAAGATCTTTAGCGATAGGTCCCTTTTGGTGGCTTTTTGACGCAACACATCAAGCACCGCCTCCAAAGTCATATCGGTGGCTGTGGTAATCACAATTGCCCCCTCTTCAAGGCTCAACTCGGTGGCGGAATCCTTGAGGTCGTAGCGCTGGCCAACCTCACGGCGCACCTGATCCACCATGTTCACCAGCTCCTGCCGATCAAAATCAGACACCACATCAAAGCTGTAGCTATCTGCCATTGGGCACTCCCACCGGTAGCAGCTTCCAGCCTAGAAAAGAGTCATCAACTCGCCCATCGCCATGACATCCCAAGCCGCTTTTGCCGCCTCACTACTACTTTCAGCCCTTGTGGTGGTGCTCAGCGTGGTGCCCCTGGGGGCAGCCCGCTCTAAATCTGAATTCACCATGGCTGATCTGGCCGCACCAAGGGCGATGTTTGAACGGATGCCGGCCTGGGGAAAACGGGCCAGTTGGGCTCACCAAAACAGCTTCGAAGCCTTCACGCTCCATGGGCCCGCCTGCCTGCTTTGTTTGATTGCAGCGGTTAATAGCCCAATTGCCATGGCAGTTGCCCTTGCTCACCCCCTCCTGCGCTTGGTTTATATCGTTGCCTATGTGGGGAATGTGCCCCCCTTGCGGGGTCTCTGCTGGGCCACTGGGCTCACCTGTAGTGGCATTCTCTACCTCGAGGGCATGAAAGCAATCCTGATCCCTTAATCAAAAAACAACAGGGTTACAACCTTTCCGATCTCCTCAGCGCCGCGGCAGGTTTCGATCAAAGTTTCACTGTCGTGGAAAGCAAAACAGATCAGCTGATCACAACGGCTAACAATTTCACGATTGCAAATCCCGCTGGCTTCCACCAACGGCAGCTGGTCGTTTTCGGGTTTTTCCACCAGATGCAAAACCCGGTCCAATTGCTCGCGGGTTTCACTGCCCTGGCGTTCCAAACTTTGGGGAAGGATCACCGTTAATTTGGCTGGATCCACAGCTAAAGCGCCCCTAATCACCGCCGCGTTTACCCCCTGGGCGCCGGAGGTGATCAAGTTATGGCCCTCCTGCGCTAATGCGCGTGCCACCAATTCAACTAAATGAACAGAAACCACCGGCACATGGCGGGTGCCAAGGATCGCAATGCGCCTCTTACCCGTGTCTTGAAGCAAAGCCAATTCCTGAGCCAAGGTGTCTACCCGGTCAAGCGTTGGTAAATCGAGGGACCGGGTCACAGGCAGCGCCAGGGCTCAGCAGTGGGTTCGACCGTAGCAGTGGGCTTGTTCAGTGCAATCAAAACAAGCATCAAAAACCCAAACGTTCAAATAGCGGTTCAAAGGAACAGTGCTCAGCCACCATTCGCGCCGCATAGCTGGCCTTCACGGGTTCATGCAAACGCACGTGGCCAAAAGCTTTTTCAATAACTGCAACAGTAGTGAGCGTGTCGTGCTCCACCTTGATCAAAGGCACATCCAATTCCTGGGCGCGACTAATCAATTGGGGCAGGGGATCAGCGGCGCCAGTGAGGATCAAACATTGGGTGGAAGCCTCCAGGGCCGCCAGTTGGATATCAGTGCGATCAGCGCCTGTTACCACGGCCATATTGCGCTGGCGCCTGAAAAATTCCATGGCGGAATTAACATTCATTGCACCAATGCTGAGGGTTTCCACCAGCAAATCCTTGCGTTCACGGCAACAGAGCATCTGAGCGCCAAGGCGCTGCACCAATTCGCCAACGGTCACGCTGCGCAGCAAGGGGCTGCGGGGCAGCAAGCCATAAACAGGTAAACCCAGCGCTTCCATGGCTGGCACCAGTTCCTGGCGCAGCAGACCTATTTGGTTTGGATCAACGTTATTGAGCACCACCCCAAGCAGCTGCTCCCCCAGCAGGGCCTTTGCCTGCAGCAGCGCCTCCACACTGCGGGCATCCTCCCAGGCATGGGCGATCAACACGGGTGCAGCAAGGCCTAGGGCCAGTTGGGGCAGGCTTAAACCGAATAACAGGCCTTCACTGAGGGAGCCCGCAGCCTCCAGCAGGGTGAGGCCCTCAGCCACCCCAATTAATTCAGCCAGTGCCGCCATCGCTTGGGGTGCCGCCACCTGCTCACCAGTTAAAAGTTGCTGTTGGGCCGTAGGGGCAGCAATCGCTTGCAGTGATGGCAATAAGGCCGTTTCAGGCAATGAGAAAAATTCACCAACGAAACGCACGTCGTCGTCTATCAGGGTTTCGCTTTGCTCCTGTTGCTCCAGGCTGGTGGCCAAAGGTTTGCCATAGCGAAATGGCAAACCCCGATTGCGGAATTGTTGGGCCAAACCCATTACAAGGGCTGATTTACCGCTGAATGGTTCACAGGATCCCACCAACAGGGTGGCGCTGGGATAGCCCATGGCGGCAGGATTAATTAGTGAGAAAATCTACTGTTCGATCCGGTGCAGGGGTGGAAAAAGGTTTTTTTTCCGGCAAAAGATGCGCCGTAACAGGGGCAGGCGGCAGCTTTGGCCGGGCCTTATTGCTGCAACTACACCTCCAGGGAGCTGATTTGGTGGCCCTGCGCCACAGCGAGGGGGCCCTAGAGCTGGTTGATGCCAATGGCCAGGTGGTGCCCGTGCAAACAGTTAGCTGGCAGGTGGGCGAAGAGCAGCAGCTCCAAGAGCTATTGGCTGGGGTTCAAATCCTTGTGATTAACCACGGCATCAACAGGATTGGGGCCAGGGATGCAGCAGCGGCCATTGAAAGCCTTGAGGTAAACACCCTTAGCGCCCTGCGGCTGCTTGAGATATTTCTGCAGATTTGCCACAAACAAAACCCGCAAGCAAATAAGAACCGTGAGGTGTGGGTAAACACCTCAGAGGCGGAGGTGAATCCAGCCCTAAGCCCCCTCTATGAGATCAGCAAGCGGGCCCTAGGCCAACTGCTAAGCCTGCGCAGCTTGGATGCCCCTTGCACCGTGCGGCGCTTGGTGTTAGGTCCGTTTAAATCAGCGCTAAATCCCCATGGGCTGATGAAAGCAGATGCTGTGGCAAAAACAGTTATTCAACAGGTGCTAAATGATAAAAAGATGGTGATTGTTAGCCCCAATCCGCTTACATGGTTTTTGATGCCATTAGCTGAATTTACAAGAAATATCTACTACCGCTGCACTACACGGCATCGCGATCAGTGAGGATTTCACATCCATCATCAGTTACCAAAATAGTGTGCTCCCATTGGGCTGAAAGACTGCCATCTTCGGTAACAACAGTCCAGCGATCTTTGAGGGTTCTACAAGCTTTTGATCCGCCATTAAGGATTGGTTCCACGGCCAAAGTCATGCCGGAACGCAGGGTTACGTTTGGCAAATCTTTGGTGCGGAAGTTAAACACCGAGGGTTCTTCATGCAGATTGCGACCCACCCCATGGCCGGTGTAGTCCTCCACCACGGCATAGCCATGGGCCTCCACATGGTCTTGAACGGCTCCGGCGATATCAAGCAAGGTATTGCCAGCTTTGATGCGGCCAAGGCCTTTCATTAGCGATTCTTGGGCCACCCGGGCCAATTTCACGGCCTCCTCAGGTGCATCACCAACGCAGATGGTTACGCAACTATCGCCGTGATAACCCTCAAAACAAGCTCCCGTATCAACTTTGAGTAGATCGCCATCGCGAATTACCCGCTTTGCACTTGGTATGCCATGCACCACCTCATTGTTGATGCTGGCGCAAATACTGCCGCTAAAGCCGTGGTAACCCTTAAAACTCGGCACTGCATCCATGGCGCGGATGCGCTGCTCGGCATAGGCATCCAAATCAGCGGTGGTCATGCCTGGTTTCACCATGCCCATGATTTCCTTGAGCACAGTTGCCACAATCCGGCTTGCTTGGCGCATGATCGTGATCTCCCTGGCCGACTTCAACTCCACCCCCCTGCGGTTTTGGCGGATGCGAGGCCCAGCCTGGAGTTTGGCCGATACCAAGAGTTCAGCAAATAGATTCATGGTTACAGCTATCCAGGCCCGAGTTAACAAACTATCAACGGCCGTGCCCCAGTTGCGTTTTTAGTGCGATGACGAGCCTGCTTCAAACCCTGCGGCGCTGGCATTCAAGGCTGGCACCATTTGTGCTCCTTCCCTTGCTGCTCACTGTTATTTCAGGCATGGGTTACAGGTTGCTACGGGATTGGGGTGGCCTCAGCCGCAACCAAGCGCATCTGCTTTTGGTGTTACACGAGGGCGAATGGCTTGGGCCAAGGGCTGAAACGATCTACGTGTTGCTAAACGGCCTGGGGCTGCTTTGGATGCTGATTAGCGGCGGGATGCTGCTGGTGCAGAAATGGCGCAGGCAATTCAAATCTTCCTAGGCGGTTTTGGTTCAATGGCACGAAGAGGTAAGCTCTTTGTTTGGCCCCGCACCAGCAACTCGCATAGGAGTTGCTTACTACTCAATGACTGCAGAGGAAACAGCCGCAGAGACCACGAGCGAAACACCCACTGCTGAAGTTCCAGCAGCTGAGAAAAAGCGCAAACTAAGCGCAGCTGAACTAATCAGCTCGTTTGAAAGCAGCCAGCTCAAATCAGATCTGCCCGAGATCTACGTGGGCGACACTGTGAAGGTGGGTGTGCGCATTAGTGAGGGCAATAAAGAGCGTATCCAGCCCTATGAAGGGGTTGTGATTGCTAAACGCCACGGCGGCATGCACCAAAGCATCACGGTGCGACGCATTTTTCAAGGCATCGGTGTTGAACGGGTGTTCATGCTCCATAGCCCCCAAGTGGCCACCATCAACGTTGAGCGCCGCGGCAAGGTGCGTAGAGCCAAGCTCTTCTACCTTCGCGATCGCGTTGGTAAGGCCACCAGGGTTAAGCAGCGCTTCGATCGCTGATCACCCAACCGTCGTTACCAGCCGTTGCCTACAGTCGCAGCGGCGGGGGTGCATCGCCTCCTGCGCCGTTAGTTCAGTTGGTAGAACGCAGGTCTCCAAAACCTGATGTCGGGGGTTCAAGTCCTCCACGGCGCGTCCGATGCATCCCGGTCCACTTTGAGGTAAGAACCTGAGGTTAGAAACATGGAATTGGATCTTCAGCCTGGTGATGTGGTGAAAGTGCTCGAATCTGCAGCCCTAGGCTGGGTTCGAGCTCGAGTGATTCGTGTTAAATCCGGCGGCCGTGTGGTGGTACAGAGTGACCAAGGCAGGGAATTCACCGCCAGGGGCAATCAAGTGCGCCTAATAGAACCCGCTGGATTCCGCCCCTGATGTTGATCCTGGCGGCCAGCACTGGCAAAAATCTTGAGTTGGCTCGCTCAATCGAGAGCGAGGCCATCAATCAAGCCATGGGCTGCAAGGTTCTTGATCTGTGCGCATTAAATCTTCCCCTTTTCCAGCCTGCTCTTAAAGAGCAAGGCCCCGGAGAAAGTTTTAAAGAACTAGAGCAGGCCATGGGCCAGCACCACGGCCTATTTGTATGCGCCCCTGAATACAACGGCTCAATTCCCCCCAGCCTCACCAATGCCATTGCTTGGCTTTCCGTGATCTCGCCAGATTTCAGGGAGATGTTCAATAACCGGCCTGTGGCCCTAGCCAGCCACAGTGGTGGTGGCGGCCAAAAGGTATTGCAGGCTATGCGACAGCAATTTTCCCATCTTGGCTGCACCGTTTTAGGCCGTGAACTGTTGGCCACCTTCCAAAAACCAGCCAACCCTGAAACGGTTAAGGCGCTTCTGCAAGGTTTAAAGGAGCTTGAAAGCCTCAAGCCCCAAGGCTGAGTTGTTCAACGCAACAAATCAGTTGACGAGTGGCACCCTCAAGACCGATAATGACTTTTCCCTTAATGGGACATGGCCACCGAAATAGGACAACACCACTGAAGCCCATCTAAACAATTCTTCCAATTAGTTTTTGATTAGAATTTTCTAATCAATGGTTAATTAACGATTGCTAGATGTTAATCACTGGCCTAATTCACACCATGGGACTGTAGTTCAACCGGTTAGAGCACCGCCCTGTCACGGCGGAAGTTGCGGGTTCGAATCCCGTCAGTCCCGTTTAAATTTCCAACTTTTGCAATTGCAAGATCTTGAGCTGATAATCCCTAATCCGTGAGCTCGATGGTTACCGCAATCACCACCCCAGTGCGCGTTCGGCTAGCCCCTAGCCCCACTGGAGCCCTACACATCGGCACAGCACGCACCGCTGTTTTCAATTGGCTGTTTGCCCGCCGCCATGGGGGACAATTCTTGCTTCGCATTGAAGACACCGATAAGGAACGCAGTAAAGATGCCTTCACTGCCAATATTTTTGAGGGTTTGCAATGGCTCGGCCTCAATTGGGATGCCGAACCAGTTATCCAAAGCGCCCGCATTGTTGAACATCGCAAGGCGATCCAACAACTGCTTGATTCGGGCCATGCCTATCGCTGTTTCGCTAGTGATAGTGAACTAACAGCGATGCGCGAACAACAGGCCGCCAACAAGCAAGCTCCCCGCTACGACAATCGCCATCGCAACTTAAGCCCAGCGCAGCAGCAGGAATTCAGCGCAGCAGGTCGCCAAGCCACCATCCGTTTTCGCATTGATGAACAACGCAGCATCGCCTGGAGTGATCTAGTGCGCGGTGAAATGCGTTGGGCTGGCTCTGATCTCGGCGGCGACATGGTGATCGCCCGCCGCGCCGCCGCCGATCAAATCGGCGATCCCCTGTATAACCTCGTGGTGGTGGTTGATGATGCAGCCATGGCAATTAGCCATGTGATCCGCGGTGAAGATCACATCGCAAACACCGCAAAACAATTGCTTCTCTATGAGGCCCTTAATCTACCGATTCCTTTATTTGCCCACACTCCCTTAATACTCAATCAAGAGGGTAAAAAATTATCTAAGCGCGATGGTGTTACATCGATTTCAGATTTTCAAGCCATGGGCTACACATCCCCTGCCCTTGCCAACTACATGACCCTATTGGGTTGGTCGCCGCCGGAGGGAATGGCTGAACGTTTCAACCTTGAGCAGGCGGCAGAAGTATTTGATTTTGATCGGGTTAATAAAGCTGGCGCCCGGTTTGATTGGGACAAATTGAATTGGCTCAATAGCCAAGTTCTCCATGAACTAAACAGTGCCCAATTAGAGCTTCAACTCCAACCCCTTTGGCAGAAAGCAAATTTTGATTACAGCGCTAAACCCCTCGCCTGGCGCCAACAACTATGCACTTTGATCGGCCCTTCACTCAGCCTTTTGGCAGATGGCGTGGAGCAGGCAAAACCATTTTTTGAACAACCTGAATTATCAGCAGAAGCACTCAACCAACTGCAAACCCCAGGGGCAATTCCAGCCCTAAGTGCCCTGCTGAATTTAATACCTGATCAGATCCTTGATCACAACAAGGCCCAACAATTAATTAGCCAAGCCTGTGAAATAGCAGGCGTTAAGAAAGGGGTTCTTATGAAAAGTATGCGTGCCGCCCTGCTGGGGCGCCTACAGGGTCCAGATCTAATCGAAACCTGGTTACTGCTCAATAGCAGTGGCGACGATCGGATCCGCCTGCACCAAACCCAACCTTCTAGCTAGCCATGGGGCACTGAGGCCCTGTAGGCCTACGGTCATCAAAATCGTTAAAAAAACCAAACCCTGCAGGCGGCCCGCCCCAGAAATACCGGCCTGCTCCAAACGGATGGCAAACAAGCTGGCGATGGCGGCCGTAACGATCCCACGGGGGGCTAGCCAGGTGAGCATCAAACGCTGGGAGCCATCTAGGGGCAAACCAAAGGTGGCTATGGCAATTGCCACTGGACGCACAAGCAACATCAAAACCAAAACGCAAGCCACACCGCCATAGCCGAGGGGGCTTAATTCCTGCCAAGACACATCCGCTGCCAACAGGGGAAATAGAAGCGTGATTGCCAATTGGGCCAACTGGCGAATTAAGCCATCCAATTGTTCAGGTTCAGCAGACGGCCTCCTGCCCACCACCACCCCAGCGGCCACTGCTGCCGGCAAGCCCGATTCCGGCAGGAATGCTTCGCAACTGGTGAACATAAGCAGCAACACCCCAAGGCTTAGTTGCAGCCTTAAACCGAGGGCATCTTTTTCATCCGGCAAACGCCGCAATATTTCCGAAAGAAATAAACCGCACAGCAAACCAGCCAGCACACCAAAACCAAGCCGCAATAGCAATCCCTGGGCCACCCCCTGCCAGCTCTGCAGGTCACCCAGAACCAGCTCCAGCAGCATCAAAGCCAGCACTGCTCCGATCGGCTCCAGCACCAGGCCTTCTCCCTCCAATAGCTCCCCAAGCGGCGGCAGCAATTTCATCTGCTGCACCAGCGGGTTCACCACCGTGGGGCCGGTGGCCAAAACGATGGCGCTATACACAGACGCCAATTGCCAATTCAAGCCAGCAAGCCAATGGCCCGCCAGTAATCCTCCACCAAGGGCCAACACAAAACGCACCATCACGATGCGCAACACGGCAGTTTTTAATTCGCCGCCAGGCAGGCGCAGGTTCAATCCACCATCAAAAAGCACCAAGCTCACCAACAAGCCCACCACCGTGCCGAGGCCATTGCCAAGATCAAGCGGTTCCACCCAATGGAAGCCGGCCCTACCCACCACCAAACCACTGGCCAACAGCAGCACCACCCCAGGCAAGCTGGTGATACGCGCCAACAGCTGGGCTGTTGCCCCCGAAGCAATGGTGATGCCCCACAACAGGCTGAGGCGGTCTTCGCTCATCACACCAGCATGGTTGATGGGCCGAATTAAACTCCTTTACCCGGCCAGATCAGGCCTACACCCATCAACCCTTACGGTTGCTGCGGCTCAAGCCCCTGGGCCGCATGGTCACTAGCGGTTTAGGAACAAGTTAAAAGTTGGCACACACCTTGAGCAAACCCCTACTGCTTTTGATTGATGGCCACTCATTGGCCTTTCGCAGTTTCTATGCCTTTTCCAAGGGGGGGGAAGGGGGGCTTAGCACCAAGGCAGGTGTGGCCACCAGTGTTACTTATGGCTTTTTAAAAACATTGCTCGATAATTGCAAACTTTTGAAACCCGCAGGTTTAGTGGTGGCCTTCGATACGGCCGAACCCACCTTTCGCCATCAGGCAGATGCTGCATATAAAGCCCACAGAGATGTGGCACCGGAACATTTCTTTAGTGATCTGGCCAACCTGCAACTAATCCTCAAAGAAAGTCTTGATATTCCTCTAGCAATGGCACCTGGTTTTGAAGCCGATGATGTGCTCGGCACCTTGGCAAATCGCGGGGCAGATCAAGGCTGGCGAATTCGCATTCTCTCCGGCGACCGCGACCTATTTCAACTGGTAGATGATGAACGCGATATTGCCGTGCTCTACATGGGTGGTGGCCCCTATGCAAAAAACAGTGGTCCCACGGAAATCCGTAGGGAAGGCGTTATTGCAAAGCTAGGGGTAACACCTGAGGAGGTGGTGGATTTAAAAGCACTCACCGGCGACAGTTCCGATAATATCCCAGGCGTTAAAGGGGTGGGGCCAAAAACAGCGATCAACTTGCTGAAAGAATTCAGCAATGTGGATGGAATTTATGCCGCGCTCGCAGAATTAAATGATCCCAAGGCCAGCAAGGGAAGCCTAAAGGGTACATTAATAGAAAAGTTACGGGCCGATCAAGATAATGCCTATCGCTCAAGAATGCTTGCTGAAATTCTAATCAATGTACCCTTACCAGAGGAACCAAGATTAGAGCTTGGCTTGGTTAACTCAGATTTACTTAGCAGCAGCCTTGAGGAATTAGAACTTCACAGCCTAGTAAAACAGGTGCCAACTTTCAGAAACCTATTCTCCGCAGGAGCAGAAACAAGTAAAACTGAAACAGCTAAACCAGAAGATCAAAAAATAGATTCTAAAGCGGAAAAACCAAATGAAATTGAATCAAACCAACCAACAACTCTGAAGCCAGATTTAATAACTACAACCACTTGCCTGGATGCCTTAATGGCTAGGTTAATGGCAGCAACTGATCCTAAAAAACCGATAGCCCTAGATACGGAAACAACAAGCCTCAACCCATTTAAAGCCGAGCTGGTTGGCATTGGTGTGGCCTGGGGGGAGGGTGTTTCAGATATCGCCTATATCCCAATCGCCCACCAACAAAGTTTAACAACTCCAAGTCAATTACCCCTTGATGAAGTGTTGATGGCCCTCAGCCCTTGGATAACAAGTGCACAGCATCCAAAGGCCTTGCAAAATGCTAAATACGACCGCCTAATTCTATTGCGCCATGGTTTACCACTGCAGGGGGTGGTTATCGACACCCTGCTGGCTGATTATCTAATTGATCCAAATGCTAAACATGGCCTTGATGAACTAGCCAAACGCCATTTTAATTTCACACCAACCAGTTTCACTGATTTGGTGGCCAAGGGGCAAAATTTCAGCAGCGTAGCCATTGATGCTGCCGCCCAATACTGCGGCATGGATGTGCATCTAACCTATCGCCTAGCCCTAATTCTTAGGCAGCAACTAGATGGGCTTGGTAGTGAGCTGAGCAAATTATTAGATCAATTGGAGTTGCCCCTTGAACCTGTATTAGCCCTGATGGAAGCCACAGGAATCCGCATTGATATCCCCTACCTGCAGGAATTGGGCACTGAGATAGCAAAACAACTACTACTGCTAGAAACAGAGGCCCGCAGCAAAGCTGGCATTGAGTTCAACCTGGCCTCACCAAAGCAGCTGGGTGAATTGTTATTTGAAACCTTGGGTTTAGATCGCAAAAAATCACGCAAAACCAAAACAGGTTGGAGCACCGATGCGGCAGTGCTGGAAAAACTCGAGGCCGATCATCCAGTGGTGCCAATAGTTTTAGAACACCGAACTTTAAGTAAATTAAAGAGCACCTATGTTGATGCTCTGCCACTATTGGTGGAAGCAGAAACAGGACGGGTACATACGGATTTCAACCAGGCTGTAACAGCAACGGGCCGCTTAAGTAGCAGCAATCCAAATCTGCAAAATATTCCGATTCGAACGGCCTATAGCCGTCAAATCCGCAAGGCCTTCCTGCCCCAGGAGGGTTGGCAACTACTCAGCGCCGATTATTCCCAGATCGAATTGAGAATCCTCACCCACCTCAGCGGTGAAGAAGTGTTAGTTGAAGCCTATAATAATGGCAACGATGTGCATGCGCTAACGGCCAGGCTTTTACTAGATAAAGCAGCTGATGCTGTTATCAGCAGGGATGAAAGGCGCCTGGGCAAAACAATTAATTTTGGTGTTATTTATGGCATGGGCGCCCAGCGTTTCGCCCGTGAAACAGGCGTGGGGCAGGCGGAGGCAAAAGAATTTCTCACTAAATACAAACAACGCTATCAAAAGGTATTTACTTTTCTAGAAATGCAGGAAAGATTAGCACTGAGCCGTGGTTATGTGGAAACAATCTTGGCGCGCAGGCGCATTTTTAATTTTGATCCCAATGGGCTCGGCAGGCTTAAGGGCAAAGATCCCATGGAAATAAATTTAGAGCAGGCGCGCCGCGGTGGCATGGAAGCGCAACAATTAAGGGCTGCCGCAAATGCTCCGATTCAGGGCTCCAGCGCAGACATTATCAAATTAGCAATGGTGCAACTAAACCAAAAGCTGGCCGACACTGGCCTGCCGGCAAGGCTTTTGCTGCAGGTACACGATGAACTGGTTCTGGAATGTGATCCGCTTGCCCAAAAGGAAGTGATGGCTCTTGTTAAAAACACAATG
>MWMJ01000023.1:0-20353 GCA_002151525.1 Synechococcus sp. Lanier
CAGGGGTGGCCCCATCGGTAGCTGGGGGAACGGGTATGGCCATCAAATCCACGGATCAGCGGAAGATCTGAGCCTCTCATTCACCGGGCTGGGCTGCAAACATTTGTTCATCTGAATGCCATTGGCTCCGGCCGCAGCCGTAATCTGCACAACAGAGGAGCTCATTCATGTCTGTAACCGCCAGCAGCGGCAGCCCCAGGGTTAGCCCCCAGCTTTACGACACCCTCCCACTCGCCAATGTTCGTCAAGCGGAACAGCAGGACCGCTTTCCGGATAAGAGCGAGCTAGATAGCCTCATAACCTTTTTTCAGAGCGGCCAAAACCGGGTTGAAGCCGCTCGCCGCCTGAGCGCCAATGCCAACGCGATCGTTGCCAAGGCGGCCAATCGCATTTTTGTGGGAGGCACCCCCCTTTCCTACTTAGATAAACCATTGGTTCCCGATGCAGTTGGCGCTGCTGGGGAGATAGCCCTTGCAGCAGACCAAGCTGCTTTTGCAAGTTCGGTTCAAACCTTTGCCCAAGGCAGTGGCGGCAGCGGGCTGCTGGGGCGGATTCGGGAGGGTTTCCAAGCAGCAGCTGATGTGCAGGTGGTTATTCCATCTGGATTTACGCCAATCAATGTTTCGCGCTATGGCAACTCCAGGATGCGCAAGTCATTGCGGGATCTGGGTTGGTTTCTGCGCTATGTGGGCTACGCCCTGGTGGCCGGCGATCCCAGCATTCTTGCGGTGAACGCAAGGGGGCTTAGGGATCTGCTTGAGAAGGGCTGCTCCTTGCCAGCCACAAACCTGGCACTCCAGGAGATGCGGGCGGCCTCAGCTGATTTGTTTGTTGATAACCCAACGGCTCGGGAGCTTGTTATCGCTTGCTTCAATGTGCTCATTGATGAGTTGGCGGTTTCCACCCCTTCCACCCGTCAAAGGCTTGGTAGCCCTCAGCAGCAGGGATTACAGCTTCCTGCTATCTATGCGCTGGCGGCGGAAGGGGCCCAGCGCTTTGTGATGCGTCCAGGTTTATCCGGTAGCGAAAAAGCAGAAATTATCCGCGCAGCCCAACGCCAGGTATTTGAAAGGGACATCGCTAAGGCCTATTCGCAAGAACCCTGTTCTGTGGAAGCAAGCCAAGTGCGACAGGGGCAAATTTCCATGCGGGAATTCATCCGTGCCCTTGGCAAAAGTAAGGAATATCGCACCCAATTCTTCGGCCGCTTTTCAAATAGCCGCGCCGTTGAACTGGCATTTCGCCATTTCCTTGGCAGGGGCCCTAGCTCCCTTGAAGAATTCCGCAAATACTTCGCAATCGTTAGCGCCCAAGGGCTTGGAGGCTTGGTTGATTCCCTGATCAACAGCATGGAATACGCCAGGGTGTTTGGCGAAGAAACCGTTCCTTACTTGCGTGACCTTGGTGAAGAGGCCCAAGAGAGTGCTGGCTGGGGCTCAAATCGCAAACTTTTCCAGTTCAGCGCACCCTTTGAGGGGGCACCCCAATACGTAACTCTTTATGCCGCCTACCGCCAACCCTTAGCTGATCAACATGTATACGGTGGCGGCAATGATCCAATTGGCCTGCAATACGGGGCAATCTTCCCTTCCTCCACCGCTTCAGTAGCCACTAGGCCTGCCCCCCATGGCTACCGCACCAGGCGGCTTTTGGTGGGTAATGGCATGGAAAGCCCAGGCCAAATGGATAGCCCTACATTTAGATCATCCCAACCGCGGCGGGTGGGCCCCAAAGTGGTGCGGTTGAAACAAATCGCCACCGGTGGCAGCTCAAAACCAAAGCGTGGTGGTTTAGCCAGTATCCGCAACACAGAATCAAGCACCCAAGCAGTTATCAATGCTGTTTATGTGCAGATCCTTGGCAATAGCGGCTACGCCGGTGATCGAATCAGCACAGAAGAAAATAAACTTGAGAATGGCGACATTAACCTGCGGGAATTCATCCGAATGGTGGCGCGCTCCAAGGCTTTCCGCCGCCGTTATTGGAGCGGTTTATATATCACTAAAGCCATTGAAGTGATGCACCGGCGCTTACTGGGGCGCCCCAGCTTTGGCCGTTGGGAAATCAACAGCTATTTCGACATCGCAGCCCGCAAAGGCTTCTATGGCGTTGTAGATGCATTAATAAATAGCAAGGAATATGTTGAGGCCTTCGGGGAAGACACAGTTCCCTACGAGCGCTTCATCACCGCCAATGATCTAAACGGCCGCAGGGTACCGGCCCTGCGTATGCCTATAGATTTTGCTGCGATTAAGGAACCGCAAAAAAGCTTCAGCCAGCAAAAACGTCCGGATATTAATTCAAGCTCGTTAATGAATACCCCGGGTAGCATTACCCCCCGTAATTTCCCTGGCCAATCAAATGCAAGTGCGGGGCTCTGGCGGGCTGACGTTGGCGGGCAAATTGTTGAAGCTCAACCCCGCTGGATCCAAAGTCAAAACAACAGCATTAGGCAACTGCCAAGCCCAAGTCGTGGCTGGAGTGCACCCCGTTGGCAAAGAGATAACAGCCAATCCGGCAAAGGGGTACAAACCAAGGGGCTTAAGCAAGCCTTGCTTTTGCAATCTGAAAATGCAGCTTCCAAAGTATTTAGCCTCAGCAAGGGGGCCAGTGTCGCTGAAAAAGAGGAGTTGATCTGCGCCGTTTATCGCCAGCTTTTAAATCGAATTCCCTTCGCTTCAGAACGCTTAATTGAAGCCGAATCAAAATTTTGCAACGGCCAAATCGACGTTGCCAAATTTGTAGCCCAAGTGGCAGCTAATGATTTATTTCAACAAAGGCTCTGGTTGATGACACCAATGGCAGCCGCAAATGCAGCCCACATTGCCCTAATTGGTAGAGCTCCAGAGGCAGCTGAGGCAACTGCTTTTCTTAGCGGCCGGGCCCAAATGGGGCAGGTAAAAGCAATTGAGGCAGTGCTCAATTCACCTAGCTATAAAACAAGTTTTGGTGCAAATACCGTTCCCTACCTCAAGGGCCTCGGCAGCCAGCCAGGAATGGCCCTGAGCAGCCTTGTGCGCACAGCAACCCTCTACGGCGGCAACGGGGGGCTAACCCCTGCAATTAAGCCAAACTAAATTAATACTAATACCCCCAACTAGATCGGCTTATTTGTTTTCAACAATAATAAGGAGATAGTATCAACAACTCCCTTGAAAGCTCTTGCGAGCGAAGGGATCTGCTTGGCTATTTAGGAAGCTGGGGCCGTGAAGAACTGTTACCGCAATCCGGGAAATCTTCAGTAACTGCCGCAGAATGCATTGGTGATCAGGCACACTGATCCAGCAACCGGCTAAGGCTGGAAGCACCCAAACCCACAGGATCCCGGCCTCCGCTTTGGTGGCCGCTTGCTTCGAGGCAGAACTGCATGAGCATCGTCTCCAACTCGATTATCAACGCGGACGCTGAGGCCCGCTATCTCAGCCCTGGCGAACTCGACCAGATCAAGGCTTTCGTGACCGGCGGCCAACGCCGTCTTCGCGTCGCCCAGGTCTTGGCCGAAGGTCGCGAGCGGATTGTGAAGCAGGCCGGCGGCGCGTTGTTCCAACGTCGTCCAGACGTCATTTCCCCAGGCGGAAACGCCTATGGCGAGGAGATGACTGCTACCTGTCTGCGCGACATGGACTACTACCTTCGCCTTGTCACCTATGGAGTGGTGGCAGGTGATGTCACACCGATTGAAGAAATCGGGGTGATTGGCGCCAAAGAAATGTATAAAGCCCTTGGCACTCCCCTTGAGGCCATGGCCCTTGCCGTGCGCGAGATGAAGAGTGCCGCCATGGGTCTACTCAGCGGAGCTGATGCCGAAGAAGCTGGCTCTTACTTCGACTACGTAATCGGCGCCCTCTCCTGAGGCCCGAACGCTTTCACCACTTCACCCTCAGGGATCCATGCAAGACGCGATCACTAACGTCATCAACCAATCCGATGTTCAGGGCCTTTACCTGGACACCAACGCCATGGGGCGCCTTGAGCAGTACTTCAGCAGTGGTGAACTGCGGGTGCGTGCTGCCACCACCATCAGCGCCAATTCCGCCGCCATCATCCGTGATGCGGTAGCAAAGGCCCTGCTTTATTCAGACATCACCCGTCCCGGCGGGAACATGTATACCACCCGTCGCTATGCAGCTTGCATCCGCGACATGGATTACTACCTCCGCTATGCCACCTACGCCATGTTGGCTGGCGATACATCAATCCTTGATGAGCGGGTTCTGAATGGCCTCAAGGAAACCTATAACTCCCTAGGTGTTCCCATTGGCGCAACGGTTCAGGCGATCCAAGCCATGAAGGAAGCCACAGCATCCTTAGTGGGCTCAGATGCTGGCCGTGAAATGGCCGTTTATCTCGATTACATCTGCTCCGGCCTCGGCAACTGAGCAGGAGCTCCCCCTCACCTAGGAGCCCCATGCGCCTCTTCAAAATCACCGCCTGCATACCCTCTCCCGAAAAGGTGAGAACCCAAAGGGAACTGCAAAACACCTACTTCACCAAGTGGGTGCCCTACGAAAGCTGGTTTGCTGAGCAGCAGCGAATCATGAAACAGGGTGGAAAAATACTCAAAGTTGAATTGGTTGCCGGTAAGCGGCAAACCAATGTGGGCAACTGAAAGCTGCTACAACCCCTAAAAAGCCCGTTTCAGCCGGGCTTTTTTTTGTCCCTAATTAATGGCTAAAAAGCCACAGCGGCGCCTGAATGAATTATCAAGCATTTAACAGGCATGGCCAGGGTTAGCAGCCATTCATCTGCGGGGTTATTGCCTTTACAACTCAATCTTTGGCCAGCTGAAACGCGTTTGTTATTTGGCCTCATAGTGGCCTGGAGCGCTTTTGGCTTAATTGTGCTGGCATCTGCCAGTTGGTGGATTTCTGCCCGAGAGATGGGCGATGCCCTTTACACGATTAAGCGTCAATTGATTTGGTTGGTGGCTAGTTGGGGCTTGTTTTTTGTGATCATCCGTTCGCCCCTAAGGCGTTGGTTGCGTTTAGCGGCCCCTGCTCTGCTGGTGGGAGGGGCCATGATCGCCCTCACTTTGGTAATGGGAACAACAGTTAATGGTGCTAGCCGCTGGTTGGTAATCGGCCCGATTCAGTTGCAACCCACTGAACTGATCAAACCATTTGTGGTGCTGCAAGGGGCCACTTTATTTGCCCATTGGCGCCGTTTAGGGGTGGAACAGCGGTTGCTTTGGCTTGCCGTATTTGGCGGTTTAATTCTGCTAATTCTCAAACAACCAAATCTCAGCACCGCTTCCCTCACAGGTCTTTTGCTTTGGTTAATCGCCTTGGCATCGGGTTTACCTTTGCCTTGGCTGGTGGGCAGCGCCGGTTTAGGCGGGGTGGTTGGCACCATAAGCATCATGGCCAATGAATACCAACGCATCCGGGTTACATCTTTTCTTGATCCCTGGAAAGATCCCCAGGGCAATGGTTACCAGCTAGTTCAAAGCCTTTTGGCGATTGGCTCCGGTGGCGTAACAGGCACTGGCTATGGCCTTAGCACCCAGAAGCTTATGTATTTGCCGATTCAAACTACAGATTTCATCTTTGCTGTATATGCGGAGGAATTTGGTTTTGTTGGTTCTTTAGTGCTGTTGTTATTTCTTGCAATATTTGCAGTGGTGGGTTTGCAAGTTGCCATGCGGGCTAGAAGCAACCAAACCCGTTTGGTTGCAATTGGCTGCACCGCCCTATTGGTGGGGCAGTCGCTTATGAACATCGCCGTAGCGAGTGGAGCAATGCCCACCACTGGCTTACCGCTTCCCTTGGTTAGCTACGGCGGCAACTCTCTACTAGCAAGCCTTGCAACGGCAGGTTTATTGATCCGTTGTTCGCTGGAATCAAGCGAACAACATGCCTGATGGCCCAATGGATAGGCTGAAGGGGTGGATTTATCCCTCGCCATTTCTGATCTAGCTCGCGCCAGCGAGCAGCTGTTGAAAGGTGGCTTGCAAAATCCAGGACCTGGAACTTTTGCTTTGGTTTTTGGCGCTGGCCTACTCACCAGCCTTGGCCCCTGCAGTTTGTCTTTATTGCCTGTGAGCCTTGCCTACTTGGCTGGATTTGGCACAGAAGATTCAGAAGCAGCGCCTCGCAGCCCCTGGCAACGCAGTTTTGGCTTTTGCTTTGGGGTGGTGGCAGCCTTGGTTTTGCTTGGCACTGCGAGCGCCCTCCTGGGCAGTCTTTATGGCCAAACACCAGAGGGCATATCTGTTTTGGTGGCCCTGCTGTCTGTGTTAATGGGACTCAATCTGCTCGGCTTAGTGCCCTTGCGCCTACCAGCGGGCCCTGATCCGGAACGCTGGCGCAAACGGGTTCCCCCATTACTTGCGCCCCTAGCAGCGGGCCTTGCCTTTGGCTTAGCAGCCTCACCATGCACTACCCCTGTGCTGGCTGTTTTACTCGCCTGGATTGCAGAAACTGGCAGGCCCCTGCTGGGTATGGCTTTACTAGCTTGTTTCGGCAGCGGCCAGGTTTTGCCCCTGCTCCTAGCGGGTACCCTTGCTGCCTCGCTACCAAAACTATTGGCCCTGCGCTCGATTAGCAGATGGGTTCCGCCCATTAGTGGCGCAGTGCTAGTGGCCTTAGGGGGATTGAGCCTGCTGGCACGCCTTTAATGAAATCAGGAATGCTTGAACTTCTTAAAAAATGGGCCAACAAGTTGGCGGCAGGGCTTTCAGATCTGCGGGTGGCAATTATTTTGCTGTTGGTGATAGCTAGCAGCAGCGGCCTTGGCACCGCCATACCCCAGGGGGAGCCAAACAGTTTTTATCTAGAGCGCTACAACCCCAACCCTTGGCTTGGTTTTTTGGGTGGTGAGCAACTGCTCAATTTGGAATTGGACCATCTCTACACCAGTAATTGGTTTTTGTTTTTGCTTGCCTGGCTTGCAGTTGCTCTGCTGCTTTGCAGTTTGCGGCGCCAATGGCCGGCCCTAAAAGCTGGTTTGCGCTGGCTTGATTACAGCCAACCGCGACAACTAAGTAAATTGGCCGTTGCAACAAGTATAAACAATTCAAATGGCGATCAAGCCCTGCTTGATCTAGCTACCCACCTAAGGCAAAAGGGTTGGGCTGTTAAACCGGGTCACCAGCGTTTAGCTGCCCGTCGCGGTCTTGTGGGTCGGGTGGGGCCACTGCTGGTGCATGCCGGTTTGATCGTGTTCATGGTGGGGGCCGTGGTGGGGGCCTTCGGCGGCCAAAGGTTGGAGCGCTACCTGGCGCCGGGCCGTTCTTTGGAGCTGCTCAACCGCCAGGGTGAAACCCAATTGGAATTATCGCTGAGCAAATTTGCCATCGATCGCGACCCCGCCGGACGGCCTGAACAGTTCAGCTCCAGCATTGAATTAAATGATAGCGATGCAAATAAACCCCTAGCTACAAAAGTAAGCGTTAATCATCCAATCAGGCATCGGGGTATCACTATTTACCAAGCCGATTGGTCGTTAGCTGCAATCACATTGCAACTGGGCAACAGCCCTTTACTGCAATTGCCATTGCAAACCTTCCCAGAACTGGGCGAACAGGTTTGGGGGATAGTTCTACCAACAAAACCCGATGGAACCAATCCTGTTTTAATCGCGCTTCAAACAGAGATCGGCCCTGCCCAAGTTTTTGCTGCTGGCAGTGAATTATTGGGCTTATTGCCGGTGGGAGGTGAAGCAGTTGAAATCTATGGCATACCAATTCGCCTGGTGGATGTGTTACCCGCAAGTGGCTTGCTAATTAAACGCGACCCGGGTGTACCTCTGGTTTATACCGGTTTTGCAATTCTGTTACTCGGAGGTGGGCTCAGCCTTGTTGCCACACGCCAGATTTGGGCCATCACAGAGGGGGATACGCTACATATTGGTGGCTTATGCAATCGCAATCTAACTGCTTTTGCCGATGAACTACCAATAATTGCTAATGCTGCTCTACACCATGGTGCACCGTAATTACGGTATGTACGTTGCCCCTTGGGTTGAAATCAGCCACTAATTCCATCCAGATTGGTGCAGCAGCTGCCACAAAATCATCCAGGATGCGATTCACAACCTCCTCATGGGAAATGGTGCAATCGCGCCAACTATTAACATAAAGCTTAAGTGCCTTCAACTCGAGAACCCTTGGGCCAGGTTGATAGTTAAGTTGCAGTTTTGCAAAGTCTGGATAGCCAGAGAATGGGCATTTACAAGTGAATTCCGGCAATGAAATTGCGATGTTATATGGCCTTTGCTGTTGGGGGTTTTCAAAACAGATCAGTTCAGCGGCGGCGATATTGCGTTCGCCATAGGCAGGGCTCTGGGTGCTTGAAACAGTCACGAATTAAAAGTGGATGAGGGGAAAATGAATTAACCGTAACTATCGCTACGCAAAAATGGGCCGGCGGTTCCTGAAATGGATCTGCAGCCATAATTCTGGCAAAGCACTCCCCATGGCATAGCCACCAAAACAATGAAAAAAATAGAAGCAGTGATCCGCCCCTTCAAACTCGACGACGTAAAGATGGCCCTGGTGAATGCAGGCATCATTGGCATGACCGTTACGGAAGTGCGTGGTTTTGGCCGCCAGAAAGGCCAGGTAGAGCGCTACCGCGGCTCAGAATTCACCGTTGAATTTCTGCAGAAACTAAAACTGGAAATCGTTGTAGACGATGGCCAGGTGGATACGGTTGTGAGCGCTGTGCAGGAAGCAGCCCGCACAGGTGAGATCGGTGATGGCAAGATTTTTGTAACGCCAGTGGAGTCGGTTATTCGCATCCGCACTGGCGACCGCGACACCAGCGCCATCTAGCTCAAGGCCCATTGGCCCTATCCACCACCTGGGCCACAAAATCCGACCATTCATCTGGCTCAAAGTGGGGTTTTGGCCCCAACCAAAGCAGATATTCATGGTTACCAGCGGGGCCGGTGATGGGGGATGCAATCAAGCCCTGGGGCAGCCAGCCCAGGGCAGCTGCCGCCACGGCCACAGCCAACACGGCATCTCCTTGCGCCTTGAGATCACGCACCACCCCGCCTTTTCCCACCCTCTGGCGCCCCACTTCAAATTGGGGTTTCACCAGCAAAATCGCTTCTGCAGCAGCGGCGCCCGCCAGCAATGCCTGCAAAGCTGGCAGCACTAAGACGAGGGAAATAAAGGAAAGATCCGCCACCGCAAGGGTGGGCAATGGATCATCAGGTGTGTAGAGATCTTCGGCTCTTAGATGCCTCACATTGGTGCGTTCCTTAAGCACAATTCGAGGGTTGGTGCGCAAGCTCCAGGCAATTTGTCCGTAGCCAACGTCGATGCCATAAATTCGCGCCGCACCGTGTTGAAGCAAACAATCGCTAAAACCACCTGTTGAAATTCCGGCATCAAGGCAACAGCGGCCATCCACTTGAATTGGTAACTGGTTTAGGGCTGCCTCTAACTTTTCACCGCCCCTAGAAACAAATCGAGGTGGCAGCTCCACTTGAGGTAAGGCATCAAGATCGATCTCACGGCCAGGTTTATCGAGAATTTCAGCACCCAAACGCACCCGCCCGGCTCGAATCAATTGTTGAGCCTGTTGCCGGCTTGCCACTAAACCGAGTTCCAGCAAGCGCAGGTCTAGGCGTTGGCGATTGGCCATGGCGCTGGAAATTGCTGAATTGAACTACGTAACAGAAAAGCATCCCAAATCCGAGGAAATCCGAACGCAGCTCGCGTTTAGGCAAAAACCTGCCTGAGAATCAATAAAAGTTTTTCGGAGGAAAATGGCTCAGGCCATCAGCCAACCTGAGCACAGGCCCTGCGAGAGCCCTAGGGCAAAAGTGTTGATGTTTCCGCAGCGCTTGCAACCTGGCAGTTTTGTGAAATTGCTCCACCATCCCCACGACCTCCCTGCCTTTGAGCTGATCCATTGCAATGGCCGCCGCTGTTGGGTGAGGCAACAGGCTTGGGGGTCTGCCGTTTTTTGGGAAGTGTCGCGGCTGAGTATCACAGCCGACGCTAGTTAGATTGATAGTTGACTGAATAATCGCCTTGATAGAGCGTTATACCTTGCCCGAAATGGGCGGGATCTGGACAGAACAGGCCAAATTCCAAAGCTGGCTGGATGTGGAAATTGCCGCCTGCGAGGCCCAGGCCCAGTTAGGCAAGGTGCCTGCTGAGGCGTTAGCAGAGATCAAAAGCAAAGCTGCCTTTAGCCCCGAACGCATCCTTGAAATAGAAGCCGAGGTGCGCCACGACGTAATCGCCTTCCTCACCAACGTTAATGAACATGTAGGGGATGCTGGCCGTTATATCCATGTGGGGATGACCAGCTCCGATGTGCTCGACACCGGCCTAGCCCTGCAGCTCAAGGCCTCGGTGGCACTGCTGCGCAAGGAACTAAATAATCTTGCCGCTGCAATCCGCCAGCAGGCCAGAGCCCACAAGCACACGGTGATGATTGGGCGCTCCCATGCCATCCATGGGGAGCCGATCACCTTTGGTTTCAAATTGGCCGGGTGGCTGGCGGAAACCGAACGCAACCAGGAGCGGCTCGAAAGGCTCGAACAGGTGGTGGCCGTAGGCCAGATCAGTGGTGCCATGGGCACCTACGCCAACACCAATCCAGAGGTGGAGGCAATTGCCTGCGCCCGTTTAGGCCTCACCCCAGATGTAGCCAGCACCCAGGTGATCGGCCGCGACCGCCACGCTGAATACGTGCAAACCCTGGCCCTTGTGGGCACTTCCCTAGAACGGTTCTCCACGGAAATCCGCAACCTGCAGCGCAGTGATGTGCTGGAGGTGGAGGAGGAATTTGCCAAGGGTCAAAAGGGCAGTTCCGCCATGCCCCATAAACGCAATCCAATCCGCAGCGAACGGATCAGCGGCCTAGCCCGGGTGCTGCGCAGCTACACGGTGGCGGCCCTTGAAAATGTGGCCCTTTGGCATGAGCGCGACATCAGCCATAGTTCCGTGGAGCGAATGATGCTGCCGGATGTGAGCGTTACGCTCCATTTCATCCTGCGGGAGATGACCAAAGTTATTGCTGGCCTGCAGGTTTATCCAGCCAACATGAGCCGCAACCTCAACATCTATGGCGGCGTAGTTTTTAGCCAACGGGTGCTGCTGGCCTTGGTTGATAGCGGCTTAGCTCGCGAGGAGGCCTACCGCCTCGTGCAAGGCCATGCCCACAGCGCCTGGAACGTGGAGGGGGGTGATTTCCGCGCCAAGCTCGAAGCCGATCCGGCGATTAACAGCCGCCTAAATGCAGCCCAGCTGGCTGAATGTTTCAGCACTGAATTGCACCAGGCCCAGCTGGATACGATTTATAAGCGACTCGATATCTAGGCGTTACGCATCCAGAAGTGATGCCCTAAGAGTGGCTGGATTAAGGGAATCGTCGATAACCCCAGGCAGATCCTCTTTAACCGGGAAACGGTTGATCATCTGCAGGGCGCGGCGGCCATTGCGGCGCAGCTCTTCACTTACGGCGGGGCAATGGGGCAATTGGGCGAGGAGATCCACCGTGCGGCGCATCAGGCGCACCACATCACCTTCATCCAAGGAGGTGTTGGCCATCAGATCGCTCCAGCTCTCACCCTCGGCCCAGGCCTTCACCAAACCCATCAGCTCCGGTTCCCACCAGAGCGGAAACAACACCCCATGGCGTTCCTGCAAGCGCGCCAATTCCCGCCGCAGGCCGCGCAGGTCGTGGAGTGCCTCCTCTGCTTTTGGGGGAGGTGGATAGGCACACCAAAGATCAGGACGGCTCACCTCCGTGGAGATTGCCTCAAGGGCAGCAGCTAAATCAGCTGGTGGTAATTCATCAAAATGTCCACTCATTAAAGATAAACCAAGCCAGAGCTCGTTATCACCCCTTAGGGCCGCCACTGTTAAACCAACTTCCGTGGGTTCAAGTTCATCAAGGCAGCCAAAATGCTGGAGTATTTCAATTAAATCCAGAAATGTTTCCCAATGGCGATTAGCGCGGTGATGCAATAAACGCTGACGTTCAGCAATCTCTTCTTCTAATTCCTCCATGCGTCGCCGCTGCTTCTTTAATTGCTTGCGATCACCCCAACGGTGGGCTGGATGTAATTCCAAATCGTGTTCTAAATTATTCACTAATTCCGCTTGATCGCGCACCTCACCAGCCAGGTCGTATTGGGGTGTGTGCATGTCGTGGCGGCGAGCCATAGCAACCACAGCAAGTGCTAAACCACCACTGTGCTGATCGCCATGGCGCAATTCCCCAACCCGATCTAATTCCGGTACGGGAATATTTTGCACCTGTAAACAACTCAATTCAGCATGGATACAAACCACGGCATGGCATGGCACCACAATCCAAATATTTTCATCCGTAAGGCAAAGCAACAGCGGGAATTGAGCAGCCCCTTGTAATTTCTCAACAATAACTGCCGGTGATACGCCACCACGCAATTGAGGTGCCTTAATACTCACCAATGTGCCGGGGCTTGCAAATTGCAAAGCAAGGGTTAGTTCGTGGGCTAATGTTTCCTCTGCCTGCTGCTGAAGAATGCGCAGCAATCTTCTTTCCTCCCTCAAGCGACTACGTTGCTTTTCGTAGTCTTCAAAATCTTCCCATGGCACATCGGTGGAGGTTTCCCCAAGTTGTTCCAACTGCTGCCGCAGGGAAGTTATGCGCGCTTGATCATCAGCTAAATCCAAAGTAGCCAAGTAGCGACCAAAACTGCTCTCCACCAATTCCTTAGCTTTTGGTAATGCATAACGTTGCAATAGGTTGAGCACCATGCCGTAGCTAGGGGTGAATTGACTCACCAATGGATCAGCTGGGCTTGTGGCAAGTTGGCCAGCTTCCCTAACACCTTCAAACCTACTTTGCATTGCAACCACATATCCCTGCACATCCAGGCCGCGGCGACCAGCCCTACCAGACATCTGCAGAAATTCACTGGCCATTAAAGGCCGGTGGCCATTTTCAGTGCGCTTTGAAAGGGATGAAATAACAGTGGTGCGGGCAGGCATATTGATACCAGCAGCTAAGGTTTCTGTGGCAAAAACCACTTTCACCAAACCCTGCTGGAATAATTCTTCTATCAATTCCTTCCAGGCCGGTAAAACACCAGCATGATGAGATGCCACACCACGAAGTAAAGCTTCTGTGTGATAACCATCGCGCACAGCCTCCGGACACTTCAAAGCAAAGGCTTCTAATTGCCGTTGTATGGAGGCAGCCTCTTCTTTATTTAGCAAAGATGCCTTAAGAAGATCGCGCACTGCTTTATCACAGCCCCTGCGGCTAAACACAAAAATAATTGCGGGCAGCATTTCCCGTTCTGCCAATTGCGCAACCACAAAACCCATGCTGGGCGCCTCCGGTTGGGGTGGCTTAGCCGATTTACCCTTGCGTTGATGGCCCTTAGGAGCGCGCCAAACCTTGCAGTTGGGATGAAGGCCGGTGCCGGCCTCATTTAGCAATGGATGCAAGCCCTTGGCACTACAAAAATTAAATTGCAGTGGCACAGGCCTGAAATCGCTAAGGATTAAATCGGTGGGGCCGTGCACCTGCTCGATCCAATCCGTTAATTGACCTGCATTGGCAACCGTTGCAGATAAAGCAACCAACTGAATTGCAGAAGGGCAGTGGATGATTGATTCTTCCCAAACGGTGCCCCGCTGGGAATCATTCATGTAGTGGCATTCATCGAGCACCACCGCCTCAACGCCATCTAAGGGGTCTTCGCTGTTATCAATCTCCGCGTAGAGCATGTTGCGAAAAATCTCAGTGGTCATCACCACAATTGGGGCCTCCCTGTTTGCGGTGAGGTCGCCGGTCATCAGCCCAACATTGCTGGCGCCAAACTGATCCCTAAAATCGCGCAATTTCTGATTTGAGAGGGCCTTGAGCGGGGTGGTGTAGAACACCCTCTGGCCATGGGCCAAAGCGCGATGGATGGCGTATTCACCAATCAATGTTTTGCCGGAACCTGTGGGGGCACTCACCACCACCGAATGGCCTTGATTCAAAGCGCCAATGGCCTCCAACTGGAATTTATCCAGTGGGAATGGGAAAAGTTTCCCTGGATCCAGGGGGGCAGCACCGTTGGCAGGGGAGCTAGCGGTGGCATTCATCGTTGAATCTTATGGCTGAATTGAAACCAGAAAGGCGCCGGCAGCTGCGCACTTTCATTAGTAATGCTGCTGGACACCTAGAAACCCCTAGTGGCAACAGTCTGCTAGACCTCGCCAGCAATGACACCCTTGGCCTGGGTAGAAATCCGAAAATCAGCAGAGCTGCCATTACATGCATTGAAAAAGGAGGCGTTGGAGCAGGTGCTTCAAGGCTGGTGAGCGGCAGCCGCCCTGAACATGAACAGCTGGAAATAGCATTAGCTAGATGGTTAAAGCGGGAACGGGTATTGCTTTTCCCCAGTGGCTTTCAGGCAAATATTGCAGCTGTTGCAGCCCTTGCTGGTAGGCACAGCCTGGTGCTAGCCGATCAACTAATCCACAACTCATTACTGGTGGGCGTTAAAGCAACAGGTGCAAAACTGCAAAGGTTTAAACACAACAACCTGGTGGATCTACAGCAAAAATTAGAGCAGATACGAGTTGATGATGTTGAAAGAAAATTGTTAGTAATTAGCGAAAGCCTATTCAGTATGGAAGGCTCTAGTCCAGATGTAAAAACATTAGCAATGCTATGTATAAAAAACAATGCAAGCCTATTGCTTGATGAAGCCCATGCCCTTGGAATAATAGGAATGGGAGGAAAAGGGTTGGGCCATGGCATTGAAGGAATAACTATGATCAGTGGAACCCTTGGCAAGGCCTTTGCCAGCGGTGGAGCCTTCTTGGCAGCGGATGGGGGAGTTGCAGAGAAATTGCTTCAAACCAGTGGTGCCTTTCGCTATAGCACCGCTTTAGCACCAGTATTGGCAGCAGCGGCGCTGGAGGCCCTGAAATTGATAGGTTCAGCGGATGCGGAGAAAATGAGGCAACAATTAAGTGCAAGCGCAAATAAATGGCGCAACACACTTGAGCAGCATGGCTGGCCTCGCCCCCCTGGCAATGGTCCGATCCTGGCAATAAAGCTAGGGGAAGATAAAAAAGCGCTTGAAATGCAAAAACAACTCGAACAAGCGGGGCTGCTGGTGATAGCAATAAGGCCGCCAACGGTGCCAGAGGGCCAAGCGCAACTAAGGGTGAGCTTGCGGCCAAGCCTGCCAGAAGATTGCCTTGAAAGGTTCATGGCCATCCTTGGAAAGGGAGGCCACAAAGAATGAAAATGACATGGCAATTAATAGCAGTTCATGGCTGGGGCAGTGATCAACGCTACTGGCAATCATGGCGCAAACCATGCAAGCAAAGGGGCTGGCTTCTTGAGTGCTTTGAGAGAGGTTATGGCGGATTCAAAGAAAACTCACCTGAATGGAAAAGCAGCTACAAGCACGCATTAATTGTTAACTCCTTAGGGCTACATCTCACGCCAAGCAAAATTCTAGCAAAGTCAGATGCAGTAATTCTGTTAGCTAGTTTTGGCAAATTTGTGCCAGAAGGAAGCGATGGCAGGAACATGCAAATCGCCCTGAAAGCAATGGCGCAAAAAATAGAAATAGGCAAAATAAGGGAATTATTGGAAGAGTTCAGGGAAAAAGTAGCGGCACCACAGCCGGTGGATTATCTACCTGCAGGAGTGGAAGATCAAGAAATTTCTGAAATAGGCAAAATGAAGTTATTAAATGATTTAAGTTTGCTAGCTAAATGCAATGGAATACCAAAAGAGTTTCCACACAATTCTGCAGTATTAATAGTGGAGGCAGAAGAGGATAAAATTGTGCTCGAGGCGAGCAGAGCACAAATGCGCAAAAACTTAAATAAAGCAGAAATAATCAAACTGGATGGAATTGGTCATGGACTATTAATGCCAACACTTCCGGATATGGTATTGGATTGGCTGGGAAAACAATAAACAATGAATATTAAACCCTGCCAAGCATTTGCAAGAGGCGCCGATATGTATGCAAAGAATGCAAAACTGCAACAAGCAGTGGCCTGGCGACTAGCTAAATACTGCCAAAATCTAATAATTCCTGAAGGCCTAAAATGGGATTTTGGGGCTGGAAGCGGGCACCTTGCCGCAGCCCTGGAAAGGCAAATAAAGGGCTTATCAGCGATATTAGTTGATAACTGCAGGGAACTATTAGCTAAATCAGAAGTAGCAAGTGTGCGGAAATTAGAATGGGATTTGAACCAAGGAGTACCACCTGAGGCAATAGGAGCTGCATTAATAGTAAGCAGTTTTGCTTTACATTGGTTGAAAGATCCTGTTGGCCAAATAAAGCTATGGGGAAAAGCGATAGCTCCAGGGGGCTGGTTAGCAATCACAGTTCCTATTCAAGGAAGTTTTAAAAGCTGGCACAGAGCAGCCGAAATAGCAGGGGTAAAATTCACAGGTATCACATTACCAATAGGAGCAGACTTAATTAAAAGCCTTGGGCAAGTTGCTGAGATAAAAGAGCAAAAAATACTCAGGTATAGCAAGCGATATAACTCAGGGCTGGAATTTCTTAAGGAGATGAAATGGATGGGAACAAATGGGGGCGCAACTGGGACACTAAATCAAAGGGAATTAAGGAAATTGAATAATTATTGGTTAGACAATCAAAACAACGGTATCACAAGCAAAGGAGAACAAAATAAATCAACAAAGATTACTATTAATTGGGATATATTGCTGATTATTGCCCAAAATTCAACAGAGAACAACTAGCACAATGAAAACACCCAACCGGCTAATTGTTGCAGGAACAGACACAAATGTTGGCAAAACGATTGTAAGCAGCTTATTAGTAGCAAAGCTAAATGCCTATTACTGGAAACCGATACAATGCGGGGAACTCGATACAGGAGGCGATAGCGCCACCATAAAAAAACTTACCGGTATTAAAGAAAACAGGATTATACCTGAGGCCTATAGATTAAAAATGGCAGCATCACCAAATCAAGCAGCAGAAGCGGAAGGAATAACTATAGAAGACCAAAAATTAAAATTACCAAGTTATGGTGGCGCCCTTGTTGTTGAACTAGCAGGGGGGTTAATGGTGCCGCTTAGAGATAACTGGCTACAGATTGATCAAATTAAAATATGGAATCTGCCAGTAGTACTTGTTGCACGCTCCGGACTAGGCACACTAAATCACACGCTCCTATCGTTAGAAGCGATGGAAAAAAGAAATATTCAAGTTACAACACTAATTCTAAATGGCGAGAAGCATGAAGGAAACTATAAAACCTTAAATAAAATTGTAGGCGCAAAACTAAATATAGAAGAACTGTTTGAAAAAATTGAATTTAAAAAATATTAATAAACAAGTTTAAATGAGCTGAACCAAATCAAAGGCCTGGGCTTGATTGCATGATGCCACCATCAGCAAAAACTGAGGTTGCTGTTATGTAACTAGCTGCATCACTAGCCAGAAATGCAACCACAGCAGCAATTTCACTGGGCTCAGCCATTCTCCCCATGGGGATAGCTGAATTGAGCTTAGCTAGCAGCTCAGGATTATTAATTGTTGGGGCATTAATGGGTGTATTAACAGCGCCAGGTCCAACATTAACAACCGTAACTCCATGGGGTGCAAGCTCTACACCAGCAGTACGGGCGAGCATGCGCACACCACCTTTAGCTAAACAGTAGGCAGTGTTATTAGGCATGGGCCAATCCTCATGCACAGAGGAGATGTTTATGACCCTGCCCCCACCCCCTTGAGAAATCATCTGCTTTGCAGCAAACTGAGTACCAAAAAAAGCACTTTTCAAATTAACATTTAATACCTTATCATAATCATCCGGAGTAGTGTCTAAAATTGATGTACGAGTTTCCAAGCCAGCGTTATTAACCATTATATCAAGGCGTCCATAGGACTTAACGGCTAGATCAACAACTCCTTGAAGAGATTCCAAGTGAGTAACATCAGCTTGGGCACCAATAGCAATTCCACCTGAGGCAGTAATCTCAGATATCAGAGATTCAGTAAGCTCAGGGTGGGAACGGTAATTAATAACTACACTAGCTCCACGAAGAGAAAGTTCAACTGCTACGGATTTGCCAATGCCACTATTAGCGCCTGTAACAATAGCAACCTTATCCTTCAGAAATTGCTCGATCATGAGAAGGAACCAATGAATATTTACAGTACATACTAACTCTATCATAATGAACTAAAAATGAGTCAAAAATTCAGAGTTATGAGCAAACGAACATATAGCTTAAGAAGAAATAAAATTCTGTAATGAAACGGTTGATTGTGGGGTTGCAGTGTTTAAATTTACAATGTATTGAAAAGATGGCACATGACTGAGAAAATCCAAAGTGTTGTACAAACAACGATAAACTTAGATGAACAGTTGAACTGGTATTGCGAAACACTTGATTTTAATGCTGGCAAACGGGAAATCCTTGAAGGAAAATGGTTAGATGAACTTATAGGAATGCCAAACACAGTGATTGATAGAGCTAAATTGCACCTTGGGGATGAAGTAATTGAACTTTGGGAATTCCAAAGCTCAACGGGTATACAAAACAATAATTTTCAGAGTGAAGTAATTCCAGTAGATTCCAAAAGTAATGATCTATGGTTTCAGCATATATGCATAGTTGTTAAAGATATTGAAAAAGCATTCACAAGAGGAGCAGATAAAGCTCAACAAATTTCAAGCAAACCACAAACTCTCCCGGAATGGAATACTGGAGCTGCGAACATAAAGGCAGTTAAATTCAAGGGTAAGAATGGACATTCATTGGAACTGCTAAATTTCCCTGAAGACAAAGGAGATAAGCGCTGGCATGAAAACCAAATAGATTTATTCATGGGGATTGACCACACCGCAATTGGCGTATCAGATACAGAAAAAAGTATAGAATTTTACAGTGGCATTCTCAATCTTGAATTAGTTGGTCAAGGAACCAACTATGGAAAAGAACAAGATGAAATGGATGGCTTAGTTAATACAAAGGTCTTGATAAGTACATTGAGACCAAACAAACGTGGAATGGGAATTGAATTATTAGACTATCAATTACCAGCTCAAGAGCGAAGACCCAGGGTAAACCCAAAGCCCACTGATCTAAATGAATGGAGAATAATTTTATTAGTCAATAATCTTAAAGAGATATATAAGAAAATAGAATCAAGGAATATATCTAAATCAATGGGACCTATAGTATCAATACCTGGGAACATCTGGGGAGGCGTAACAGCTTGCCAAGTAAGGGATCCAGATGGGCATGCATTATTACTGGTTGAAGAATAGGAGCTTTTTAATCTCCATATGCAGGGTCTGAACCAGTTAACCGAACAATACGTGTCCCATTATTGCCAACGGGACCAGCATAAGAACCAAGTATTGATGGGTTAATAGGAGATCCTACACTAGGAGCAACTGGTACATTAGGCCGCCAAAATAACTCTAGAGCACCACCTGAACCTGACAATTGGTCATAACTAGTAGATAATGACAGTTTTAAACGAGGATTAAAATGATAATTTAACTGCAATTGCCCGCCAGGAGATGAGGCCCCAAAAGAATCTGATACATAATAAAATCTCGGTAAAAAAAACAAAGAATTGATACCTGTTGGCACTGTAATCTGCGCATTGAAAGGTGACAATATAGATTTACCTGGCGAAGGATAACGGAGGTTGCCTATGGGAGCAGCAAAAGTACTAACAAACTGAAAATTAGGAGACGTAATCTCGATACCAACTCCTAGCTGCTGATAATAAAAGCCAGACTGCAAAGCATTGTCGTATCCAAAATTAACTCCCCAAAAACTATCAGAACCCTTCAAGAGCTCGCGATAACCAATGCGAACACTGTCTCCAATAGATTGAAAATAGGAGCTATTGATATCATCAGTTTCAATTGGACGCTGCTTAACAAAAAATGTGTTATCAATAAAGAATTGCGCTTTTGGGTAAACCAAGAGGGGAAGATAATGGTTATATTCAATTCTATTAGAAGATTGAGGCGGAGCTAGCAAAAATTTAAGAGTATCATTTGGTACTACAAGTGAAGAGGAATCAAAAGCGTCCTGTGTGTTCTCCTGTTGCAGCTGGGCTGAAGAACTCAAAGGGAATAAAAATTGGAAACAAAAACTAACAAAATAAAAGAGCAAATAATGAAAGTCCATATATTTAAACTTGTAAATGTGTTAAATAAAATATATGGGCGAAAATTAGTTTTTAAACTCCATAAGCTCAAAATAGTTGCCGAATGGATCTGGAATGAAGAAGCGATTCCGGTCTGGCAATAAAACCTGGTCCTCAACTGTGTGCCCACTGGCCTCCAACTTACTTCTTAAAGTAAGAACATCTTTAACCTCTAAACAGATATGCCTTCCTACGGGTGAAGCCACAAAATCATTGGTAA
>MWMJ01000024.1:0-19549 GCA_002151525.1 Synechococcus sp. Lanier
CAGCCCCTCTGGCCGAGGGCCCGAAGCACGCCGCCACGGAGCAGAACATCCCATTCCGGGACCGCTGGCATGTGAGAAGGTATGTGAGAAGGTCCTTCTCACAGCCTGGCACGGGCGAGCAGAAGTCGGCAAAGCCTGTCAGCCCAAAAGCCAGTGTCGGAAAGGCTTTTGGGCCGAGAAAGCAGGCCCTGACTGAAACGCCCCCTGATGGATTCGAACCATCGACCGGCTGCTTAGAAGGCAGCTGCTCTATCCAGCTGAGCTAAGGGAGCAAATGCTGCTGAGAATCACAATTTCCCATCTTGCCAGCAACCCCCCTAGATTGGTGGGCTGCGGTGGATTCAGCTATGGCGGCATCACGGCTGAACAACAGCCAGAAGCAGGAGCTGGTGCAGCGCTACAAAGCTGGCGAAGCTTCTGCTGCCTTGGCTGAGGCCTTTGAATGCAGCACCAACACCGTTAGCCGCACTGTTAAAGCGGCACTTGGCATTGAAGCCTATGCAGCCCTCAAAGAGCAACGGGCAAAGGGAACCGTGGCAATAAATCCAGAACAATAAACCCAGAACAAATAAACCCAGAACTCATAAACCCAGAACCTATAAATCCCGAGCCAGAAGATCAAACCACTCAAAACATAGAAGAGATGCCAGTGGTTTTAGCACTGGATGATGCCGATGATTTTGCACTTAACCACAAGGAAGATTCTGAAAGCATTGATCTAGAGATTGAGCAAAATAACGACTTCTTTACCCTGCCGCTTCTTGCTGTAGAAGCTAATCTCAGCGACAGCAACCCCTGCGTTAGCAAGCCCTTGGTAACGAGTGAACTGCCAGCTAGTTTGTATTTATTAGTTGATCGTGAAGTGGAATTAAAAGGCACCCCAGTGAAGGAATTCAGTGAATTGGGTCGGGTGGCACCCCAGGAGGAGGATCTGCAGGCGATTGCCCTTTTTGTTAACCCACGCCAAGCCAAACGCCAATGCGGACGCAGCCAACGCGTAATCAAAGTACCCGATTCAAGCCTTTTGGATCTCACCGCACCCTATATCCTCGCCCAAGGCATCAGCCGCATTGTTCTAGAAGGTGCCCTCTATGCAATACCTGGCAGCGCAGGCTAACAACGGGCTTTATTCATCCTGATGGGGTGCTAACAATGCAGCACTGGTGCCACCGCTAAATACACCGCAAATAATCGCTAAACCCACCACAAAACCCTGCGGTAAAGGCACTGTTTTGCCAATACCAAGGTTCACCACACTGCGTTCAGATAGGTTTTGGCTGCCCAGGCACAACATCAGTAGCAACACAAATGTGCCCACAATGCTGCTCAAAAACAAACGCATCCGCAGCAGCATCAATCTCTCCTTTTAGAACTCAGTTTGCCCTATTTAGCAACCCATATAGGGCGCGTCGCTGTAAACCACTGCTTTGAGCTAGTTCCTTAGCTGCCTCTGATGCCGTTAGGCCACTTGCAACTAAGGCCGTTAATTCTTGGCGCAGCTGCGTTTCATCCCAGGCCAACACGGTTGCTTCTGTTGCTGCACCACCAAGCACCAAGGTGCATTCCCCCTGGGGTGCGCTAGCAAGGAAATGGGCAAGGGCACCAGCTAAATCAGGACCCACCTGCTCCTCATGGCGTTTAGTTAATTCCCGGGCCACCTGCACCGGCCTTTCAGGGCCGCAATGTTCTACTAATTCCTGCAGCAGGCGCACCAAGCGATGGGGCGCTTCATAAAGCACTGTGGTGCGGCTTTCTTGGCTAATTGCCTCCAAACGACTTTTGCGTTCACGGCCCTTTAGGGGCAGGAAACCTTCAAAACAAAAACGTCCACTTGGTAAGCCACTGCTCACTAATGCCGTAGTAGCAGCGCAGGGGCCCGGTATACAAACCACCCGATGGCCAGCAGCCCTTGCGGCAGCCACCAATGCTTCACCTGGATCGCTGATGCCAGGCAAGCCAGCATCGCTCACCAATGCCAATGCTTCCCCTGCCCCTAATGCATCGAGCAAGGCGGGAATCCTTTGCTTTTGATTGTGTTCATGGAAACTGAGCAGCGGCTTACTGATGCCAAAAAAATGCAGCAGTTGGCCGCTATGGCGTGTGTCTTCACAGGCGATCCGATCTACCCCCGCCAGCACCATTTGGGCCCTTGGCGATAGGTCGCCGCGGTGGCCGATCGGGGTGCCCACCAGATAGAGCACTCCCCCTTGGGGTTCGGGGCTCTCGGTCACAATGCCGTTGTGTTGTACCCCCATGATGCCCTTACCCGCGGGTGTGGAACTAGAGCCGCTGCTAGCGGCCTTAAAAAACTTGAGCTGGCAGGCGGCCGATATCTTGCTCGCCTATGCCCGCCAGCCGATGGAATTAAGCGCAGATAATTGCGGCGAGGGGCCAGTAACAGCAGCAGATCTAGCCGTAAATAAGCTTTTGCTTGATGGCCTTAATAGTGCCTTCCCCGCAGCCCCATGGGCCCTGTTAAGTGAGGAAACAGCAGCTGAACAAGGCAGTCAAATTATTGAATCCAATGACTGGCTTTGGATCCTTGATCCCCTTGATGGCACAAAAGATTTTATTCAAGGAACAGGTGAATACGCCGTTCATTTAGCCCTAGTGCATCAGCAGCGGCCAGTGCTCGGTGTGGTGTTGTTGCCTGAAAAGCAAGAACTTTGGTTTGGCCTATTGCTAGCTGAAAATTGCTCGGCCTGGTGCGAAAATCGCGCCGGCATCAAACAACAAGTTCGATTCAGTAAGCGCAAAGAATTGGCTGAATTGGTTTTAGTGGCAAGCCGTAACCATCGCGATCAACGCTTAGAGCAACTGCTGCAGCAATTAGAAATTGGCCGCAGCCTCACGGTGGGCAGTGTTGGCTGCAAGGTGGCTGCAATCCTGCGCGGTGATGCTGATATTTACGTGTCGCTATCGGCTAAAAGTGCACCAAAACATTGGGATATGGCAGCACCGGAGGCCGTATTGCTGGCTGCTGGTGGTGGTTTTAGCCATGCCGATGGCAAGCCGCTCACCTACACCAGCAGCAGTTTCCTGCAAGCTGGATGTTTAATTGCTAGCCATGGCATCAGTCACCCGCTCCTGTGTGAACGGGCAACAAAAGCAATGGCCAGCATCGACCCCGGTTTTCAGGTTTAGATGTAGCTAAACCTAAAACTAAACTTCACCAATCGGCAGGATCACCGTTGGCTCGGGATCTGAACCATCTTGGGGAACACCACGCAAACTTAAGTTGATGCGGCCGCGGTTATCAATTTCCCGCACTCTTACGGTTACCTGATCACCCACATTCACCACATCTTCCACCTTCTCAACCCGTGATTCAGATAGTTGGGAGATGTGGATCATGCCTTCCTTGCCAGGCAGGATTTCAACAAATGCACCGATTGGTATCACCCGGGTTACATGACCCTGGAATACCTCGCCTTCGCTGATGCGCCTGGTGAGCCCTTCGATGATCTTTTGGGCTTCCTCCGCCGCTGCACCATCGTGGCTGGCAACGGTAACGATGCCGGTGTCTTCTATGTCGATCTTGGTGTTGGTGCGCTCAGTGATCCCTTTAATCGTGCGACCACCAGGACCAATTACCGTGCCAATCAATTCGGGATCAATGCGGAAACTGAGCAACCGTGGTGCATGGGGCGACATAACGTCGCGTGGTTTCTCAATTGCTTCAAGCATTTTGGCAAGGATATGAAGCCTGGCCGGCCGCGCTTGATTGATCGCCTTGGCAATGGTTGGCACATCAAGACCGGTGATCTTCATGTCCATCTGCAGGGCGGTGATCCCTTTTTCGGTTCCAGCAACTTTGAAATCCATATCGCCAAGGAAATCTTCAATTCCTTGGATATCGGTGAGGATGCGAACCTCCTCCCCCTCCTTGATTAAGCCCATGGCAGCTCCACTAACTGGGGCCACAAGGGGCACACCAGCATCCATCAAAGCCAGGGTGCTGCCACACACCGAACCCATGGAAGTGGAACCATTTGAGCTAAGGCATTCAGAAACCACCCGCAACACATAGGGGAAGGATTCTTTACTTGGTAGCACTGGAATCAGTGCCCTTTCCGCCAGGGCGCCATGGCCCACTTCCCTGCGGCCAGGGGAGCGCATCGGCTTGGTTTCACCGGTGGAATAAGGGGGGAAGTTGTAATGGTGGAAATAGTGCTTTTCGTTAGTTGGATTTAAATCATCCATCTCTTGGGCGTCGGAAGGGGTGCCCAAGGTGGCGGTAGAAAGCACCTGGGTGAGGCCCCGCTGGAATAGGCCAGAACCATGCACCCGTTTTGGTAGAACACTCACCGCGGCACTGATTTCCCGCACCTGGTCGAGCTCACGGCCATCTACCCGTTTGCCCTGTTCCAGGATTTGGGCTCGCATCATTGTTTTGGTGAGCGCCTTGAAGCTGTTAGCCATCAACTTGCTGTTGCTGCCAATGGCAGCTTTCACAGGATCGCTATCACCAAGGGCCGCAACCGCTTCAGCTGCTTTCGTTTTGATCGCATCTAATTGGGCGTCCCTTTCGCCTTTGCTCAGGCTGAATTGGGCAAGCACCTTGCCAATTTCCTTGGAGCATTGCTTGCTCAAGTAATTGGGAACGGTTTTATCTTCCTTAGGTTCTTCGCCCTTCACCTGCTCAATGCCCATGGCGGCGAGGATATCGCTTTGGTGGCGAATCAATTCACCAACTGCTTCGTAGCCAAAATCAATCGCCTCGATCATGTCTTGCTCAGGTAGTTGCCTGGCCCCTGCTTCCACCATCACCACCCCATCAGGGGTGCCAGCTACCACTAAATCAAGCTCAGAACGCTCAATTTCACGGAAGCTTGGATTAAGGATGAAATCATCACCGAGCAAACCCACCCTCACGGCCGCCATCGGGCCATGGAAAGGAATCTTGGCGATCAAGGTGGCGAGGGAAGCACCGGTTACGGCCAACACATCGGGTGGTACCCGTTCATCCAAAGACAAACAGGTGGCAACGATCTGGAGGTCGTCCCGCAACCAATTTGGGAACAGGGGCCTGATTGGACGATCGATCAATCTGCAGGTGAGGACTGCCCGCTCTGGTGGGCGCGCCTCCCTGCGAAAGAAACTGCCCGGGATGCGACCAGCGGCATAGAGCCGCTCTTCGTAGTCGCAGGTGAGGGGTAGGAAATCGATGCCTTCGCGGGCATTGGCTCTGGTGGCTGTAACCAGCACAGAGGTGTCACCGCATTCAATGAGCACGCTGCCACCGGCTTGAGGGGCATAACGGCCCGTGGTCAGCCTGATCTCCCGTCCATCGAAGGAGATCGACCGAATTTCACCTTGCACTTGTTCTTATGTCCTGCTTGTCAGCTCTTATCTTTACATCTAGCCGGTGGGGCTGGGGCAAAAAAAAGTCGAGGTAGCTGCTGGCCACCTCGACAAAATTAGTTATGGCAGTGCTTTTGAAGCAAATTACCAGCTGGATTTAACCACCCCAGGTAGCAATCCCTTGTGGGCCCTTTCCCTTAGTTGATTGCGGCAAAGGCCAAAATCGCGATAGAAACCACGGGGTTTGCCGGTGGCCCAGCAACGGTTGCGTACCCGGTTAGGCGCGCTGTTACGGGGTAATTGTTGGATTTTGCGGTGGATATCCAGGCGCTCCATGGGTCCAGCGGCCTCTTGAAATTCCTGAAGCAAAGCAGCGCGCTTAGCAGCAAAGCGTTCCACAATTTTTTTGCGCTTCACATCCCGCGCAATCATCGACTTTTTCGCCATGCGGCTGCCTTTAAGGGGAAGGTTATTTAATCCAATAATTTAGCTGATCGCAGGCCTTGCTTAACGCAGCAGCAATTGCTTCACAAAGGCCAGCTGGCTGGTGTCTTTAACGATAAGAACGGCGCTTAAGCCGAGCAGCAGCAGCAACCCTGATTGGGTAAAGGCCAATTGCAGCCTTTCTGGCAACGGTTTGCCCCGCAAACCTTCAAGTAGTAACAGTAGAAATTGGCCCCCATCCAGCATCGGTAGCGGTAAGGAATTAAGCACCGCCAGGTTCACCGAAATCAGCGCAGTGAACAGAAACAAGCTACCGCCGCCCTGTTGGGCGAGCTTTGCGCCCATCTCCACAATTTTGACCGGGCCTGAAATTTGAGGGGCGGTTTCACCAAAATTGGTAGCTAGGGCAAAAAAGCCTGAAATGGTGCGGCGCAGGATTTGAACAAATTCAGTTTTGGCCTGCTGCAGGATCTCCAAGGGGTTGCTGGCCCGCCGGAACAGTTCGTTGCCATCAGGCTGCAATTGAGCGCCAATGCGGCCGCTGCCGCCCATATTTACTGGCACCAATTCAAGATTTTTGCCTATGCCATTGCGTTTTATGCCAAGCAATAAAGCTTGATTCGGTGAGGTTTTTACGGCATCAACCAATTGCTGCACCGCCTTGGTGCCAGACCCAAGGGTTTTACCGCCCATCTCCACAACTAAATCACCTGCCTCAAGGCCAGCTCTAGCTGCCGCCCCATCCGGTTGCAGGGCCACCACCAAAACGCCGCTGCCAGCGTTAAAACCAGCTGGTATTCCCACAACTATTCCCTGGGCGCATAGCACTGCCCAAGCCAAGAGCAGATTTGCCAGCACTCCTGCTGAAATCACAATTGCCCGTTGAAAAACGGAACGGTTTTTGAGTAGATCCGGATCTTTGGGATCAAAGCCGCTATCGGGATCGTCGTCTGGGAAGGCCACATAACCACCCAAGGGAATTGCCCTCAAGGCAAATTGAATCCCGCGGCTGCGGCGCTCCAGCAAAACGGGGCCAAAACCAACATTGAAACTAGTTACGCGAATCCCTTGCCAAACGGCTGCAAAAAAATGCCCCGCTTCATGCACAACGATTAAAAGGGCAAGGATTGCCAGAGCAGAGAGAACACCCACTTATTTTTTGCCTAGGTGTATTTGATGATTCTGGCCGCTAGCAATCACATCTGTGCCCATGTAAGGAGCAAGTGCTACGGGCAATTTGATGCTGCCATCACTTTGTTGGCCTGTTTCTAAAAGGGCTGCCATCGTGCGACCCACGGCCAAACCACTGCCATTCAAAGTGTGCAGGAGCGCTGTGTTTTTTGCTTCTTTAAATCGGATGGCAGAACGCCTTGCCTGGAAATCTCCACAGTTGCTGCAGCTAGAAATTTCCCGATAGGCACCAGCACCCGGCAGCCACACCTCAAGGTCGTAGGTGCGGTTGGCGGAAAAGCCAATATCGCCGCTGCATAGTTCCATCACCCGATAGGGCAACTCAAGCGCCTGCAGCACCGCCTCTGCATCAGCCGTGAGCTGTTGATGGGCTTCGCTTGATTTTTCGGGATGGCAAAACCAATACAACTCAACTTTATTGAATTGATGCAAACGGATCAGCCCGCGGGTATCACGGCCATAGCTGCCGGCCTCCCGCCGAAAACAAGGGGTATATGCCACATATTTGATCGGCAGCTGTTCAGCCGGAATCACCTCATCGCGATGGAGCGAAGTGATTGGCACCTCCGCCGTGGGTGTTAGCCAGAGGTCGTCGTGGGCGCAGCGGAAACTTTCCTCGGCAAATTTGGGTAATTGGCCGGAACCGGTGAGGCTGGCGCTATTAACCAAAATGGGCGGTAACACCTCGCTGTAACCCTTGCGGCCGTGGAGATCGAGCATGAAATTGATCAGCGCTCGCTCCAGCCGCGCCCCCATGCCTAGAAGGGTTACAAAGCGGCTTTGGGCAATCCGCACCGACCGTTCGGTTTCAAACAAACCAAGCCGTTCGCCGATCTGCCAATGCTCCTCAAGGCCCGCTTCCTGACGTGGATTTCCCCAGCGCTTGATCTCAATATTGCTGGCTTCATTTTTGCCATCTGGTGTTTGCGCTGATGGCAGGTTGGGCAGGGTTAGCAATTCATCCCTCACAGCCGCCTCGAGGAGCTTTTCTTCTTCCTCCAGGTGCGCCACCTGTTGTTTCAGCTTGTTGCCCTGATCCCGCATGGCTTGCAGCTCAGGGCTGCTGGGGGCAATGCCAGCTTTGATCTGCAAGCCCATCTCCTTGCCGATGCGATTGCCTTCGGCTTGGAGATTGCTGCGTTGCTCCTCAAGATCCCGCAGTTGCCTCGCCTTGGCTTGCAACTCGCTCAGATCAAGGCTTTTCCCCCTGCGTTGCAGCTCACTTGCAATCAACTCCGGGTTGTCACGCAGCAGGCGCTGATCCAGCACGGGCCTATGGTAATTGCTTTGAGCCTACGGGCTGGGCTTAAGCCCATATCAATCAGAGCACCTGCACCACTTCGCTCACTTCAGGAATCGCTTCCCGCAGCTTGCGTTCAATACCCATTTTGAGGGTCATGGTGCTGCTGGGGCAGGAACCACAAGCCCCCTGTAAACGCACCTTCACGATTGGTCCATCGATTTCCACCACCTCCACATTGCCGCCGTCGGCCATCAAATAAGGGCGCAGCTCATCAAGGGTGCGCTCCACATTCTCAAGGGTTAGGGCTTGTAGATCACTACTCATGGATAAAGAAGGCAGATTTACACGAATCCTAGGTTCCTAAAGCAATCGCCTGCCCCATTGGTCGGCCGCCCTCAGCGCAGCGCTACCTGCCGCTGCGCTAACAGGGAAAGGTTCGTTGTGGCTGCTCTCTCCTGGGAGGCCCTTGCACATACCTGCCGGGGCTAGCAAAAACGATCAGGGGCCGCTGGTGAATACAAACCACGCTTTTGGAATGGGCCATCAAAAAACAGATGCGGTTTGCTTACTAGGATCTTGATATGACAGACGCCCCTGTTTCACGGATCCGCAATTTCTGCATCATTGCCCATATCGACCATGGCAAATCAACCCTGGCCGATCGATTGCTGCAAGAAACCGGCACGGTGGCGGCCCGCGATATGCAGGCCCAATTCCTCGACAACATGGAACTGGAGCGGGAGCGGGGCATCACGATAAAGCTGCAAGCTGCGCGCATGGAATACACCGCAGCTGATGGTGATAACTACATCCTGAATCTGATTGATACCCCCGGCCATGTGGATTTTTCCTATGAAGTGAGCCGCAGCCTCCAAGCCTGTGAGGGTGCACTGCTGGTGGTGGATGCCAGCCAAGGGGTGGAGGCTCAAACGCTGGCAAATGTATATCTAGCCCTTGAAAATGATCTAGAAATAATTCCAGTGCTTAATAAGATTGATCTGCCGGGAGCCGATCCGGAAAGAATCGGGAGAGAGATTGAAGAGATCATTGGTTTAGATGTTTCTAATGCCATCCATTGCTCAGCAAAAACTGGTTTGGGTGTGCCGCAGATCTTGCAATCTATTGTTGAGCGTGTGCCAGCCCCGGCAGATCGCGTGGAAGAGCCTTTGCGCGCATTGATATTCGATTCTTACTATGATCCATATAGGGGAGTTATTGTTTACTTTCGTGTTATCAGTGGGCGCTTAGCAAAAAAAGATAAAGTTCTACTGATGGCAAGTAAAAAAACCTATGAATTAGATGAAGTTGGGATAATGGCTCCCGATCAACGGCAGGTTCAAGAACTACATGCCGGTGAAGTGGGTTATTTTTCTGCCTCAATTAAAGCCGTTGCTGATGCCCGCGTTGGCGATACCATCACCCTTGCTTCAAATCCCGCCGCCGAACCACTTCCGGGTTACACAGAAGCAAAACCGATGGTTTTTTGTGGTTTATTTCCCACCGATGCTGATCAATATCCCGACCTTAGAGAAGCATTAGATAAACTAAAACTATCGGATGCTGCTTTGAAATTCGAACCGGAAACCAGCAGCGCCATGGGTTTTGGTTTCCGTTGCGGTTTCCTTGGCTTGTTGCATATGGAAATTGTTCAGGAGCGGCTTGAACGGGAGTATGACCTTGATCTAATTGTTACCGCGCCTTCGGTTATCTATCAAGTAAATATGATTGATGGCTCAATCGTGATGGTAGATAACCCCGCAACTCTGCCGGAGCCGCAGGCTAGGGCATCTATTGCAGAGCCCTATGTAAAACTGGAAATCTATGCGCCAAATAGTTATAACGGTGCCCTCATGGAGCTATGCCAAGAACGCCGGGGTGTATTCATTGATATGAAATACATAACAACTCACCGTGTTGCCCTCCACTATGAAATGCCCTTGGCAGAAGTGGTAACCGATTTCTTTGATCAAATGAAAAGTAGAACAAAGGGTTATGCCTCAATGGAATACAGTTTGATTGGATACCGCGAGAATTTTTTGGTGCGGCTTGATGTGTTGATTAATGGTGAAAAGGCAGATCCTTTAACTACTATTATTCACCGCGATAAAGCCTATAATGTTGGTAAGGCGTTGGTGGAAAAGCTCAAGGAGCTAATTCCACGCCAGCAGTTTAAGATCCCCCTTCAGGCATCAATTGGCAGTCGAATTGTTGCGAGTGAAAGTATTAGCGCAATCCGCAAAGATGTGCTTGCTAAATGTTATGGCGGTGATATTTCCCGTAAGAAAAAGCTATTGCAAAAGCAGGCTAAGGGTAAAAAACGGATGAAGGCGATGGGCAAGGTAGATGTTCCACAGGAAGCATTTATGGCAGTGCTCAAGCTCAACCAGTAAACAACGAGTTCCCATAGCAAATAGTGAGCAGTTTGTAGTGCAAGCTTTGCTCCTTCGGTGGAATGCTGGCCATATCAGTTGGGGTTTCTCATGTGGCGGGCAGGGGTGCACAACAGGCGCTGCAAGGTTGCCAACGCTGGATTTGCTCTGCCTTTGGTGTTGATGTTGGGGCTTTTGTTATTGGGCAGTGGCCTCTCTTTGCAGGCGATAGCGCTGCAATCCAGGGCCCGGGGCGCAAGGCTTTGGCAAGAGGGGCAATTAAACGACTGCTTCCTAACGGCAGCCATGCTTTTTGCCGCATTAGCCCGTCAAGGCGCCACACCTGCCGATCAAAAGCTGGTAGCCGGCATTTTCCATTTGCAGCAATGGCAGGGCTCCCCCAAGGGCCCCGCTCAAATCAGCCTGCAACGGCTTGCAGCAACGGGCAAACCACTGCGCAGCAAGGTGTTTCAGCTAAACAGCAGCGGCGAGCTGAGGCCGGTTTCGCCCTAATTGAACTGCTTATAAGCAGTGTTTTGTTAGCGCTGTTTTGTGGCGCCGGCCTAAAGGTGTTAGCTGCCGCAAACGGCCTGGCCATGGAAGGGCGGAAGCAATTGGCGCTGCTGGCTTGGATGGATCGCCAATTGCAGCGGGATGAAGGGGTATTGAGGCGCCTTGCCCCTGCCAGCGCAATTGATTGCAGCGATAGCAGCCAGCTGAAGCAACAAAGAACTGAGCTGCTAGATCAATTGCAGCGGGCCGGCACGTTACCCCTCATTGATCCCCTATTGAGCACTCAGTCGAGGCAGCGGTTGGTGGAGGTGCAGGGTGATCGCTTGCTGGTTGCCCTAGAGGCTGCAGCGCCATTGCGCCAGCGGCGAGAGCGGCTCTACAGCCTGGAGGGCCTTGGGGTTTGTAAGTAATGAACCTCACTGAAATCCTGGTATCAATTGCGATCAGCGCGGGTTTTGCAAGCCTTTGTTTTGTGGGAGCCCAAGGGCCATTAGCGCGCCAAGAACTTGAAAGTGCTAGCCGGGAACTATGGCTTGGCCTTGAACGGGCCCGCAACCAGGCGGAACAGCAAGGTAAACCCTGTTCATTGCAATTGGGGGGGCGGGGGTGGCAAGCACCAGCTCTGGGCGATTTAGCTAGTTGCGATCAGGCAGAGGTTGAATTATTTGATGTAAGCAAAAGCGCGCGCTTTCAGCTAAGTAATAATTTCAGCAGTCCCTTGATTTTCACAGCTAATGGTTTGGTATTGGGAGGTGGCACTGCAATTTTGAAGCATTCTTCCAGTGGTTTGAGCCGTTGTTTAGTGATTAGTTTGCCATTGGGTATTACCCGTGTTGGTAATTACGCCAAGGGCAGCTGCCTACCAGATGCTTAGTTTAATATGATTAGTTTAGGTTTAATTAATAAGCGCCATTGCGGCAGCCCCAGGGCTGGTTTCTCGTTGTTGGAATTGTTATTAGCTAGTGGCCTTGGTTTGGTTGTAGTTGTAATTGTGATGAATTCATTATTTGCTGAGGGTGCCTTAGGTGTTCGTTTAAGCCGTGGCATGCGTGAACGCCAGGCCCTTGGCCGCGCCAATGCATTGATTCGCGCTGATCTGGAGCGGGGTAACGCGGTTGCCATTGATCCTGAGGCTAACGGTATGAATTTGTCTTGTGGGTTGGCAGGCCGCAAAGCGGTTTTGCAGATCAGCAACCCCGATGGAAAGCTCACCACCTACAGCGTTGGTAAATCAAGTGAGCCGATTTGGCGGGGTTGGGTGTTGATGCGTTGCGGCCGCGCCTTTCGCAGTGATGGCTCAATTAATGGTGCGGCAGCTTTTCAAAATCGTGTGGTAATTGATGGTTTAGATCCTGCTCCTGGTAGCTGGAGTGGCTGCGATTTACCCCAAGCAGTGGCAATTGGTGCAACGGCTTCCTTACCTTTGGCTGCATGCATGGAGCCCATAAGTGGCACTGTGCAATGGCAATTAAGGCAACGGTTTGATACTCAAACGCTTAAAGCTGATGCCAGTGCAGTGCTATCTAACTAGCTGAATTATCTTTGGCGGTGAACCGCGCAAGACTAGATCTCCCGATCACTTTTGCTTGCCCTCTGCCGTGAGAAAAAATATCCATAAAAAACCACCAGGGATTAGTTTCCCTGGTGGCGAATTAGTTAGATTAAGCAGTATTTAGTAAAGAGCTTTTTGATTAGATTTCTGAATAGGAAATAGCGCCACTGCTTGATGCAACAGTTGCTTGGCATTTCTTGCCAGATTTAATTGATAGGGAGCCGCATTTTGCGCCGCTAATGCTGGCGCTGCTTGTGGTGTAATTCACATCTGCACTTGGTGCGCTTGCCCCATCGCCGCCATTGCAATTACCGGAAATTGTTAGCCCGGTGTTAGTGGTGCCAGAGTTGGCCGCTGGGTAGGGACCTTCAGCAATAATTGCAGAAGAACATTCCCTTGCTAAACCAGCTAATTCAGCTATTTGGGTATTTAGCTTTGCCTTGTCTTTAACTCCCATGAACTGGGGCAGGGCTACTGCACTTAGTACACCTACAATCACAATTACCACCATTAATTCCACCAGGGTGAAACCCCCTTGCTGCCTATTTGTAGCTGCTTTTTTGCGAACATTCTGCAAAGCATTAATCATTTTGATCACCCGGCATATGCCGGGGGGGAGCAACATTTTTAATGTGCCCCCATCAACGGCCCTGTTGCAGTGGTTCAGCTAGGTTTGGCTGATGATTCTCAGTACCCTCCAGCATTTTTTGGCCTGGCGGCCCAGCAGTCTTTCTGCACGCATGGCCCGGGTGGGTGTGTGGGTGCTGATTGTTTATGGCCTTGTGGCTTTGCTGGCTGGGCCAGCAATCCATTTAGGTGTGCTTCAAGATCCAAATATTGGCCTCGATAATCCCATTTATGCCCAGCCGAGTTGGGGCCATCTTTGCGGCACCGATCGCCTTGGCCGTGATGTGTGCAGCCGCACCTTGGCAGGCGCTGGTGTGGCGCTCCAGGTGGTTTTTAGTGCCCTATTAGTGGCATTAGCTATTGGTGTACCCCTTGGCATGTTGAGTGGCTACCTCGGCGGCCTGGTGGATCGCTTGTTGGTGTTATTGATGGACACCCTCTACACCCTGCCCGTTTTACTGCTTTCAGTTGTGTTGGCATTTTTACTTGGCAAGGGCCTGCCCAATGCCGCTGCAGCACTTTGTGTGGTTTACGTACCTCAATATTTCCGAGTGGTGCGCAATCAAACGGCATCTGTAAAAGCAGAATTATTTATTGATGCAGCCCAAAGCCTCGGGGCAGGGCCTTATTGGATCATGCGCCACTACCTACTGCGCAATGTGATCACATCAGTGCCCGTGGTGCTCACCCTTAATGCCGCCGATGCTGTTTTGGTTTTAGGGGGGCTTGGTTTCCTTGGCTTGGGATTGCCAGATTCAATTCCGGAATGGGGCGCAGACCTACAGCAAGCTCTCACGGCACTGCCCACTGGCATCTGGTGGACAGCTCTTTACCCAGGTTTGGCGATGTTTGTGCTGGTGCTTGGTTTGTCTTTTCTTGGTGAGGGATTAGACGCATGGGTAAGCGGCCAGGCTTCTGGATCAAAAGCTGAGTAGATTTATTTGTATTAAATTTGGAAGTTGCCATGGCAGTGTTCGTTTCGATGCTGCTGGTGGCCATAGCCACCCTCCTTTGGAACCTTGGACGTCGCAATGCCGATGAGGTGATGGGCGTGCTTGAGAGGATCCTTGCAGTTGTTTTGTTGATTATCAGCCTTTGCGTTGGGGGCTTGCATCAATTGATTTGTTTTGCACTGCTAGCTGTTGCTTTAAAGCTGCCCAGGGCCCACCAAAACCAAGCACCCCAGCAAGTTGCAAGCAACAATGATATTTTCTTGCCCTTTTAATTAATTATTAACAGCGCAATTTCAAGGTGCGCGGTATGTCTGCTTCGATTTCCCCTTCCTTGTTTAGGGCTGGATAGGGTTTGTTTGTTTCCCTGCACCAGCGCGCCACCTGGGGATAGGCCCATTCAAAAAGAGTGTTTTTGTATAGCTCTGCTGATAGACCTTCTCCATTCCTTGGGATCAACCCCGCTAGTTCCCTTTGCCGCAGGGCTTCAAATAACAATATTGCCGCTGCAACGCTCACATTTAAAGACTGCACCATTCCCGCCATAGGAATAAATAGGGCTTGATCTACCCCTGCGCTGGCGGCCTCGCTGAGGCCCCATTTCTCAGCACCCAACAGAAAGGCCGTAGGGCCGGTGAAATCACATTGGCGATAGTCGATGGCTGTTACCCCTAAATGGGTACCAAAAATACGAAAACCCTTTTGATGCAATTGATTGCAGGCGATTTCGATCGAGTTGTGGTTTTGCAGGGGCACCCATTTTTGGCTGCCTTGGGCGGTGCTGTTAAAGGTGCGCACCCGCCCCTTAAGGCTCACCACATGGGCTTCAAGCACCCCCACAGCATCACAACTACGCAGGATCGCAGAAAGGTTGTGGGGTTTTTCTACCCCTTCCAGCAGCACCGTGAGATTTGCCATGCGGCCATTGAGCACTGTTTGTAATCGCTCAAAGCGTTTGGGCAAAAGGGGCATCGGCCAGCAGCTTGCGGTTGCTGCAGCGTATTCACCGGCGTCTTTAATGCAGTTTGCCAAGGCATAAAAATTTGGTTGCTGATCCCACCCCCATCGGTTTGCTGCCCAGGTTGGTGGCGTGGCGGGTGCTGGAGGCAGTGGGTGATGGCGCCTATGCCGATCTAGCCCTTGATAGGGAATTCAAGCGCCAACCAATGCCTGCCCTTGATCGGGCAATGGCAACTGAGATCAGTTATGGCGCGATTCGGATGCGCCGCCGTTTGGATGGCTGGATCGATCGCTTGGGCAAGGTGCCTGCCCAGCGGCAGCCGCCCCGGTTGCGCTGGTTGCTGCATGTGGGTTTGCAGCAGCTATTAGCGATGGATCGCGTACCAGCATCAGCTGCGGTGAGTACGGCGGTGGAGCTAGCAAAAAAAGAGCGGTTGACTTCCCTAGCGCCTGTGGTGAATGGATTGCTGCGCAGTGCTGCCCGGGCGATTGCCGCTGGCGAACAATTACCCCTGCCTGAAAATCCCCAAGCCCGCTTAGCGCTTGAGCAATCTTGGCCTGATTGGTTAGTGCAGGAACTTTGGGGTTGCATCGGCGCGGAACGCACCCAAAACCTAGCCAAGGCAAGCAATCTCACCCCAAGCCTTGATTTAAGGGTGAATGCGTTGCGCAGCACTGTAGACGAGGTGTTGGCAGCCTTTGCCCAGGTGGGAGTGCTGGCTGCACCATTGCCGAATCAAGCTTTCGGCCTCACCCTGCTGCAACGCCCTGGCCCCCTCAATGAACTGCCTGGCTATCGGGAGGGCCTTTGGTGCGTTCAAGATCGCGCTGCTCAAAAGATTGCGCCGCTTTTAGATCCCAAGCCAGGCCAAAAAGTGTTGGATGCCTGCGCTGCTCCAGGCGGTAAAACAACCCATCTCGCTGAATTGATGGCCGATAAAGGCGAAGTGTTAGCCATTGATCGCTCTGCTGTGCGTTTAGAGCGCTTGCGGGAAAATGCCCAGCGGCTTGGTTTGCGCTCAATTCGCACTGAAGTGGCGGATGCCGTTGCTCTTGATCAATTGGAGCAGCAGGGGCAGTTATTTGATCGAGTGTTGTTGGATGTGCCCTGTTCCGGCTTGGGTACCCTTGCCCGCCATGCTGATGCCCGCTGGAGTTTGAAGGCTGAAATGTTGGCGGAATTGGTTGAATTACAACGCCAAATGCTGCAGCAAGGCTCAAAACTCCTCGCACCAGGTGGCCGCTTGGTATATGCCACTTGCACCCTGCATCCGGCTGAAAATCAGGGGCAAATAAAACAATTTCTGCAGGCGCAGCCCCAGTGGCAATTGCTTGAAACCGAGCAAACTTTTTGGCCCGATGCCGAGCATGGTGGTGACGGCTTCTACGGGGCAGTACTCGGCTATCCCGGCGGTGGTGGCGGTGGATCGCCAATCGGAGCTGGTGGTGGAGCTAAAGAAGGGGCAGGGGCAGCGCCTTCTGGGGGGGGCGCTGCTGAGGGCGGAGGCGCCATAAGCGGCGCATAGCTAGGCGCAGCTTCAGGGGCTGGGGCTCCATAGTTGTAATCGCCTGGAGCGCCTTGGCTCTGTTGGAGTGCTGGTGCAGCTAACGCTTTGAAATTGCGATTGAGCACTGGTTTTGGTGGGAAGCGTTTAACGGGCATGTCTTTAACAACGGGCAGCATGAATTGGTTCCAGGCCCAGGCCGCCTGGCCGCTATCACTGCCGGTTTCACGGTTGTTGTCGTAGCCAAACCACACGCCTGTGGTGAGTTGGGGTATGGAGCCGATGAACCAAAGGTCGCGGGCACCCTCTGAGGTGCCTGTTTTTCCGGCTACGGGGCGATCCGGCAGGGCCGCTGCAGCGCCTGTGCCGCCGCTAACCACCCGTTGCAACATCCAAATCATTGAGTCGGCAGTGTCGCTGTCAACAGCCCTTCTGCCCCGGTCGCCATGGCTACTACGGGCCCAAAGGGGCCGGCCATCTAGGCCACTAATACTTTCAAATGGAGTTGGTGCCACATAAACACCACGGTTGTTGATGGCTGCATAGGCGGCGGTCATATCGAGCACGGTTTGCTCGTAGGCACCGATTGCTAAGGGGTAATAGCGCCCCAGAGGTCGAGTGATACCAAGGGAGCGGGCGGTGTTGATCACCGCATCAAAACCCACCTTTTCCAGCAGCTGCACAGCCACGGTGTTTAAGGAATTTTGCAAGGCATCGGCCATCGACACTGCGCCGAAGTAGCGATCACCAAAGTTTTTGGGGCAATAGCCGCTCCAGCAACGGGGAACATCAACAAAAATCTCTTCTGGTTTGATGCCAGCCGCAACAGCGGCGGTATACGTAAACAGCTTGAAGGTGGAGCCAGGCGAACGTAGGGCCTGGGTGGCGCGGTTGAATTGGCTTTTTTGAAAATCACGGCCCCCCACCATGGCCCGCACTAAACCAGTGCCGGGTTCCATCGAAACCAAGGCCCCCTGGAGATCACCGTAGGTGTTTTTATCAATTACTTTTTGGGCAATTTTTTGCCAGTTGTAATTCAAGCTGGTGCGTATTATCAAACCTCCTAGTTCCAGCTGTTCAGGAGTGAGCACCTTGGGTAATTCTTGGGCTACCCAACTTGTGAAATATGGAGCGGCACTATTCCAATGTTTTGGCAATGCTGGTTTCAATAGCAGTGGCGAACTATCGGCCCTTAATTGTTGAGCCCTATCGATAAAACCCGCCTCTGCCATGCGTTTTAGCACGATTGAACGACGCTCTAAAGCAAGTTCGGGATTAACAAGAGGCGAATAAACAGATGGCGCTGGAGGTAGCCCAGCAATTAAGGCGGCCTCCGGTAGGGTGAGCTGATTAGGGGATTTTGAGAAATAAACCCAAGCGGCATCAGCTACCCCATAGGCACTGGAGCCTAGATAAACATTATTTAGATATTGCTCAAGTATTTGTTGCTTGCTTAATTGGCGTTCAAGTTTAAAAGCCAATGCTGCTTCTTTTAATTTACGCAGCAGGGTGCGATCTTGATTGAGAAAAACAACCCTGGCCAATTGTTGGGTGATGGTGCTGGCCCCCTGCTCCACCGACCCTTGGCTGATGTTTGTAATTACAGCCCGGCCAATACCGAGTGCATCAACACCATTGTGTTGATAAAAACGGCGATCTTCCGCGGCGATAAATGCCTTTTGAATCAATAAAGGCATCTGACCATTTGCCACTTTTTCGCGGGTGGCCGGACCTAATTTTTGTAGTACCTGGCCATCGGCCGACAACACGGTTACCGTGCCCGGTCTATTGAAACTGCCGATGCGGCGTGCATCGGGTAGTAACCCATCAAAACCCTGCACCACCAGGGCGCTACCTGCGGCTGCCGCCGCGCCTATTCCTGCCGCTAGAAAGGCGGCTCCAATTAATTGCCTACGCCGCTTAATGGCCTGGGGCATTGGTTTATCCCCCAAAACCGCTATGGCCCAATGCTAAGGCAGTTACAAGCATCCCTATCACCAGAAAAGGTTGGGCGCTGGCTTGGTATTTAACATCAAAAAGTATTGGATCTCGCAGCAGCCAGATGTCTTGAAAAGTTATCTGGGGGATGATCAACAATGTAAGTAGCACTGCGGCGAAATGCTGGCCTAGCAGCACCAGTGCTACCACCATCGCTATTTGAAATAGATCGATCATGGTGGCGCTAATCCAGCTGGCCCTTTTCACACCAAATACCACTGGCAGTGATTGCAGGCCAAGGGCTTTATCACCCTCCACACTTTTGAAATCGTTCACCACGGCAATACCAAGGCCGGCCAGGGAATAGGCAAGGGTTAGGGCGGCAGTGGCCCAGCTCAACTTGCCAAAAAGTGATTGGCCGGCCCACCAGGGCAAGGCGATGTAACTAGCACCAAGGGCGTAGTTACCGAGCCAACCATTTTGTTTGAGCTTTAAGGGTGGTGCGGAGTAGATGAAGCTCACAAATGAACCACCTAATGCAAGTAGCAACAGCACCGGTTTCTGGTGATGGGCCCAATTGTCAAGGCCCCAGGCCACGGCTAATCCTGCTATCAGCAGCACCCAGATCTGAAGTTTTACTTGCCACAGGGCAATGGCACCGGAGGGAATCGGCCTGTAGGGCTCATTGATGGCATCTATATCCCTGTCGTAGTAGTCGTTAATTGTTTGGGTGAAACCAGCCAGCAGTGGGCCGCTCATCAGCATGCAGGCCAGGGAAGCGGTGCTGTTTTGCCAAGTCCATTGAAAACCACCACTGGCGGCAGCACCACAAATAACGCCCCAGATCAATGGAATCCAGGTAACAGGTTTCATCAGTTGCAGCCGCAACTTCCAGGGGTTTTGGCTGCCACTGGCCCCCTTCATGCCAAGTAGTTGCCTGGCTGCGCCGCCGC